>PXSU01000161.1 GCA_003022745.1 Halobacteriales archaeon SW_9_67_25 | reverse complement strand
ATCATAGCGCCGTCAGTCCGACTGCGACGGCGAGTGCGGCCCCGACGAGCGCGGCCGCCAGCGTCGCCAGAAAGTTGACCCCCTGGTTGCCCACCAGCCGCCCCTCGATTGTCGCTCCGAGGAGGCTGTCGACGGTCATACCGACCATGCCGGCGGCGACGATCACCCCCGCGCCGGCCGCGCCGACGGTACCGAAGGCGGCAAAGGCGATGGCGGCGATGAGGGCTGCACCCGCGCTGCCGGCCAGTTCGCCCTGCCAGGTGACCGCGCCGTCGGTCCCGGGGTCGACCACCTCCAGGGAGGTGATCAGCCGTGGATCGTCGAACAGCCCCCCGAGTTCGCTCGAAAGGGTATCGGCGAGTGCGGCGCTGACCGCCCCGGTGAAGGCGAACAGAAACACGTGTGGCGGGACGCCCACACCGGGGCTCGCGGCCGCACCCAGCACCGCGAGCAACGCGACCAGCGAGTTCGCGAGGACGTTGCCCGTCCCGCGTGCGCCCTCGTTCCCCAGCCGTAATCCCCGAGGACAATCGTCAGCAGGCCGAGCAGGATGCCGGTCACCATGCCCGCCACGGAGGCGGTCTCGAGGGCATACGAGACGTACCCGAGGACGACAGTCACGGCCAGGGCAACGGCGATGCGAGTGGCCGTGATCTCGATGGGGAGGACGGCAAACAGCCACAGTAGGAGGCCGACGACAGCCATCACGAGCGGTTCGTCGCGGCGGAAGAGCACTTCCCGCAACAGCGCCCCGATGAGGGCACCACTGGCGGCCAGGAAGGCCACGATCGGCAGCGGGACGACCGCCCCGAGGAGCCAGGTACCGAGCAGTTGGCCGCCGCTGGCACCGAGGAAGCCGCCGGCCACGAACCCGGCCGTGACGAGCACGCGCTCGTCCGTGCGCCGGCGGACGAGCTGGCCGCCGAGGGTGCCGTAGGGGACCAGCAGGACCGTCGCGACGTACACGTAGCCGGGCATACCGAACCCGACGGTGAGAATCGAGAGCCCGGCGGCCGCCAGCGTGAACCCCGCCAGGCCGTAGAGCGTGCCGTCGCGGCGGTCGCCGGGGCGGGCGAACAGCTCGAAGACGGGGCTGTCCGCGTCGACGGCGAGCGCGCCGGCCGCGACGGCCAGGAACGGGCCGGCCGCCGCGACGGTCGCGGAGGCCGGCTCCTCTATGCCGCCGAGTGTCGGCACTGCCAGCGCGAGCGACCCCACCAGCGCGAACGCCGCCGCGCGCCGGACCCTGTCTGTCACTACTCGGCGGCTATCGCCCCGTCGCCTTATAGGGTTCGCTATCCGCGCCGCCCACACCGAATCCGTTTTGCCGTCGCTCCGTGAACCGGACAGTGTGGGCATCTACGACACCTACCTCGCGACGCGCCTCCGGGCGAGCGACGCGGACCTCCCGGAGACTGTGGCGGTCGTCATCACCGAGCGGGACCTCTTCGATGGCGGCTACGGGACCCTCGCCGACCTGTTCGGGTGGGCCTTCGCGTTCGAGGCCGAGCGCGTTGTCGTCTCCGTGAGCGTCCTCGACGAGGAGGCTGTCCCGTCGCTCCGGTCGCGCCTCGATGCGATCGATGCTCCCCGACCCCTCGCGGTCCGCGGGCCCGAGGACCACGAACGCGCCGACGCCCCGATCCAGGTGAGCATCGGCCTCGGCGGACAGGCCGAGTTCGCCGCCGCGGTCCGGGCCGTCGCCGAGGACGTCGCTGCCGAGGAGATCGACCCCGGGGAGATCGCCGAAGCCGACATCGAGGACCAGCTCGTGTTCCCCTCGGACCCGGATCTCGTCATCAAGACGGGCGCTGAACGCCTCTCGGATTTCATGATCTGGCAGTCCGTCTACTCCGAACTGTACTTCACCGACGTCAACTGGCAGAACTTCCGCCGGCGGGACTACCTGCGGGCAGTCCGTGACTACCAGCAGCGACAGCGCCGGTTCGGGGAATAAAACCCTCACTCTGTTCGGGTTTTCTCACGGCGCGAACGTCCCTTCCAGTTGCGTCGCAGCCAGCACGTCCCCCTGCATGGCGCTCCCGACCTCGCGCTTGCTCGCGGAGTCGGGCACGTCGAGTGTCGACCCGAGCGCGTACAGTTTGAGCCGGTAGGTGTGTTCGACGGCGTCGGGGTCGTCCATCACGAGCACGAGCGGCCCGCCGTAGCCCCGCTCCTCGAAGTCGGTGACCCCCTCGACGGCCGATTCGGGCTCCCAGCCCTCGGGAATCTCCGTCCGCGGGGAGACGACGTTCCAGACGAGCCAGTGCAGCCACACCTTCCCCGCCGGTTCGACGGCGTCGGGGTCGTCCATCACGAGCACGAGTGACGCCACCGCCGCCGTCGCCGTCCGTACCGTCGTCGTCACCATCGCCACTGTCCCCGGCACCGTCGCTCCCACACCCCGCGAGCGCGAAAAGCGCGGCTGCCACGAACGTGCGGCGGGTGAGTTGCCGGATCATCGTCGCCCGCCCAGGAACCGTCGCCACGTCTGGCGGACGCGGTCAGCGAGCGATTCGGGGGTGTCGCCGTGGTGGGTGTCCTCGCGGCGCGGGTCATCCTGTGGCCCGGAGCGTTTCGTGCGGAGGGCGTCGATCAGCGGGTTCCAGTCCCGTGGTTCCGTCGAGAGCGCCTCCCGCTGTCGTTCCCACTGGGAAGTCGCCGAGAAAGCTACGATGACGGCCCCGCAGTCGCGACACCGGAGATACCGGTTCTGCCCGGCGTCGACGCCGAGTTGCCGGGCCGACTCGTGGGAACACGCCGGCGCCGTGCTCTCGCCGACCGGCGGAAACACTCGCCGCGTCGACTCCTCGGGGTCGACCATGCGCCCGGGTACGGGCCGCGCTATCATATATCTGGGGCTCTCACCGGATACCGTCCCGGGGCAGTCACGATCAGTCGGCAGACGGCTCCCCGATAGCGTAGAGAGTGCGGTCGTCACAGCCGACGTACACCGTCCCGCCGGAGACCGTCGGCGAGGAGCGGAACGCCCGACTGGCAGAGAACGTGGCCTCCTGGGTCCCGCTGTCCGAGAAGACCGACACCGTATTATCCGCGCGCGGGACGTACAGGTGTCCAGAGACGTACACCGGCGCCGCACGGATCGAGCTGAACGTGTTGAAACTCCAGTTCTGGTTCCCGCTGTCGGCGTCGACGCTCCAGACCCGGTCGTTCGTATCGACTGCATAGACGGCCCCGTCGGCGAGCACCGGCGACTCGGCGATGTCGTTCGGTTCGTCGAAGACCCACTCCGTCTCACCGAGCCGCGTGTCGAGTGCATACAGACTCCCTCCCGACGTGGTGGGGTCCCCGTCTGTCGTCCCGAAATAGACTGTCCCGTCCGCGACGACGGGGGCCGTCCGGACAAACTGTTCCGTATCGAACGTCCATATCTTCGACCCGTCGGAGATGTCCAGTTTGTAGAGGGTGTTGCTGTCTCTCCCGATATAGACGTGGTCGCTGGTGATAGCTGGTGAGGAACGGACTTTCCCTCGTACCCTGTGTGTCCACACTTCGCTCCCGTCCGTGGGGTCCACTGCGTACACGTTCCGGTCGTCACACCCCACGTAGACCGTCCCGTCGACGACCTTCGGTGCTGTCCGGACGCTGTCGAGCGTGTCGAAGGCCCACTGTTCGCGCCCGGTTTCGGCGTCGAGTGCAAACAGCGTGTCGTCGTCGGACCCGACGTAGATCGTGCCACCGACCACCGCCGGGGACGAGCGAACGGCGTCTCCGGCCCCCACAGACCAGCGTTCGCTCCCCGCGGCCGCGTCGACGGCGTAGACCGTCCCGCCATCCGTCCCGAAATAGACCGTATTACCGACGACAGCGGGCGCCGTCCTGATCTTGTTGTCGGCCTCGAACTGCCAGGTCTCTGCCAGTTCCCGGAACGGTGGACTCGACCGGGGTGACTGGACGACCCCGAGATTTCTCGGGTCCTGGTGATACATCGCCTCCGTGGGCCCCTCCTGCTGTGGGGTCGGCGTCGATTCCGGTGTGGGGCTCTCCTCTGCGGTCTCGGTCGGGGTGTCGGTCGGCGTTGCGGTTGCCGTCTCCGTGTCCACCGGTGTCTCCGTTGGGTCCGCTGTCGGGACTGGGGTGGCTGTCGGCGTCGGTTCGTCCTCGGAGTCCCCGCCACCCAGACACCCCGCGAACCCCGCCACGCCGAGTGTCACAATCACTGTCCGCCGCCGGTACGGTTTCTCCCACTCGGTACTCCCCTTTTCAGTCATCCGAACACCCTCGCTGGCGCCCCCTGTTCGACGAACATCGGACCGGAATCGTGTCTGCCATCTGTCTATAAATATCCGTATTTCTATTATATTTAATTTTTTATTGGTTATATTACATATTCTGGAGATCCGGGTACGGGTACCGATGCCGCAAGACAAAGCGAATCTGCCGATCAGTCGCCGGCGGACACGTACGGCAACTCGGCGGCCGTCCGTTCGACCTTCGCGAGATTCGAGTACATCAGTGCCGTCGTGTCCCAGATGCCATCGACCAGCGCCTCCTTCATCGCGTGGTCGATATGGCCCTCGATGACGGTGTCGTCGTAGCGGACCGCCTCCGCCTCGACGTCGATCCCGATTTCGCCGTCGGGATTTGCTTCGATCCACTCCTGCAGGGCCGTCACCTCCTCGTGGCTGGCGGTGATGGCCGGGATGCCCAGGGACTTGCAGTTGTCCCGGAAGATCTCGGCGAAGGATTCGCCGACGACGCCGTCGATGCCCCAGCGCATCATCGCCTGGGGGGCGTGCTCGCGCGAGGAGCCACACCCGAAATTCGAGTTGACGACGGCGACCGAGGCGCCCTCGAAGCGGTTGAGCGGGTGGTCGTTGAAGTTGCCCTCGTCGTCCCGGCGGACGTCATAGAAGAGGTACTCCGCCATGTTCTCGAAGGTGACCTCCTTCAGGAAGCGCGCCGGGAGGATCTGGTCGGTGTCGACGTCGTCACCCGGGATGGGGACGCCCGTGCCGCCGACCTCGGTGATGTGCTGGTCGTCGCTCATCGCGTCTCACCTCCGGAGAGACGCGTGGCGTCGATGTCGTCGCGCGCTGAGGGCGTGCGACGGAAGTCGTCGCTCATCAGTNNNGGCGACCATCGCCGGCGACATCAGGACGGTCCGGCCCTCCTTCGAGCCCTGGCGGCCGATGAAGTTCCGGTTCGAGGAGGAGGCACAGACCTCGTCGCCCACCAGCGAGTCGTCGTTCATCGCCAGGCACATCGAACACCCGGCGCGGCGCCACTGGAAGCCCGCCTCGATGAACGTCTCGTCGATGCCATGCTCCTCACACTCCGTCCGGACCGTCTCCGAGCCCGGCACCGCGAGTGCGCGCACGTCCTCGTCGATGGTCCTGCCCTCCAGGATGTCGGCGGCCCGCTCGAAGTCACGGACGCGGCCGTTCGTGCAGGTCCCCAGGAAGGCGACGTCGACCTCGTAGCCGAGCATCGACTCGCCCGGCGAGAGGTCCATGTGCTCTAAGGCGTCCGCGGCGGCCTCGCGCTCCGTCCGGGCCTCGAAGTTCTCGGGCGCGGGCACCGGCTCCGACACTTCGATGACCTGGCCCGGGTTGATGCCCCACGTCACGAGGGGGTCCATGCCGTCGACGTCGAGAGTGACGATGTCGTCGTACTCGGCGTCGTCGCCGGACTTGATGGACTCCCAGTAGGCCTTGCGCTCCTCGAAGGCCTCGCCCTCGGGGACGTACTCGCGGTCCCGCAGGTACTCGTAGGTGGTCTCGTCGGGGTTGATGTAGCCCGCGCGGGCGCCGCCCTCGATGGACATGTTACAGACCGCCAGGCGACCCTCCATGTCCAGTTCTCGGATGGCGGGGCCGCCGTACTCGTAGACGTGGCCGACGCCGCCGTCGACGCCCAGCTCCTGGATGATCTTCATGATGATGTCCTTCGCGTAGACGCCCTCGCCCAGCGACCCCTCGATCTCGATGCGCCGGAGCTTCTGCTTGTCGGCGGCGATACAGCCAGTGGCGAGGATGTCCCGGATCTGGGAGGTACCGACGCCGACGCCAATGGAGCCGAAGGCGCCGTGGGTGGCGGTGTGGGAGTCCCCGCAGGCGACGGTCATCCCCGGCTGGGAGAGGCCGAGTTCGGGCGCGACGACGTGGGTGATGCCCTGCTTGCCCGACTCGAAGCCGAAAAAGGTGATGCCGTTCTCGGAGACGTTCCGTTCCAGCGCCGAGAGCATCTCCTCGGCCTGGTCGTCCGTGAGGGGCCGCTCGCGCTTTGCGGCCTCGGTGGGGGCGATGTGGTCGGTCGTCGCGTAGGTGCAGTCGGGGAACGCGACGTCTAACTCGCGCTCTTCGAGCATCGCGAAGGCCTGCGGGCTGGTCACCTCGTGGATGAGGTGCAGTCCGATAAAGAGCTGGTCCTGGCCGTTGGGCAGTTCGGTGACCTTGTGTCTCTCCCAGACGTTGTCGTACAGGGTATTCTGACTCATACAGTGTCGTCTCTACCTTCGTTACCCCGCTCGAAGGTCCGGTTGGCACCGTCGGTCGGAGCCTCGTGGGCCACGTCCTCCATCGTCTCCGGCTCGATATCGTCCGGATCGACACCGTCCTGCGGCCGTCCGGCCCAGAAGGACACGGCCTCCCCGTCGCAGATCGCTGCCACGTCGAGAGCCCGCTTCAAGAACTCGATCCGGCAATCACGGCCGTTCTCGCTCGGGTGGATGAGCGTCGGTTCGTGCTTTTGCCGCGGATCGAGGAGAAACCGTGCCCCAGTCTCCACAACGAGGTCCAGTTCCAGCTCGTCGA
>PXSU01000160.1 GCA_003022745.1 Halobacteriales archaeon SW_9_67_25 | reverse complement strand
GAAATCGACAGCCTGCGCGAGGAAATCGAGGAGCTACGGGACACGCAGGATACCATCCTCGAGGAGATCCACCGCGGGAATGGCTCTGGCGACGTCCCCGGGTCCGGTTCCTCGGGCATGAGGAGACGGCTCCTGACGTTCTTCGCAGTGCTTGTCCTGACGTTCGTCGCCGTGCTCGCGATGGGGCTCCTCTGACACTCCGCCCGTCCCCCAGTCCCGCCGTTGCCCACCCCGCCGGCAGATATTCACATTATGCGAATAGAACTGTGTCGGACCTCCACAGTACAGTGCCGCGTGACACCACCCGGGCTCAGATCGCACGGGAGCGTCTCGCCCAGCCGATACGGGTAAGCGCCTCCGCACCGACGTCGCCGAGCAGGGCGGCAGCCGCGAGGTCGGCTTCGCCGAAGGCGTCGGTGACGACGTCGCCGGCGCTCAACACGCCGTGGTTGCCGATGGGGACGCAGAGTCCACTGATCAGTTCCCCGCGCTCCCAGTCGTCGACTTGCCGCATGTCGGCGAACCGCTCGGGCTCGCCGCTCCGGAACACCCGCGCCGCGGCGCTGTCACCGTCGACCGGATAGTCGGGACGCTCGCCGGCCCGTTCGACGCACTCCTCGGTCACGACCACCGCCTCAAGGAGCCGACTCCGCTCGTCGACGAGTCGGACGGCCGTGTTGACGAGTCCCAGGATGTTCTTGGCCGCGTCTGCCAGAACCGCAGCGACGTCTTCCCTCGTTTGGGCCTCTTTCAACTGCTGACTGGTGGTCCGGAGTATCCGGATACGCTGTTCGCGTCGCTGTTCCTCGGTCACGTCCCGAACCGTCCCGTGCAACAGCTGCACAGCGTCGCCTTCGGCCTGTGGCTCACACCGCACGCGGACTGCCCGGTCGGTGGTTCCGTTCCCGACGAGGGAGACGACGGCGTCGAACGGTTCATCTTCCTCCGCGGCGCGGTCGAGCAGCTCCAGCACCCGCTCCCCGTCCTCCGCTCCGTACTGGTCGACGGCGTCCCCGAGACTCATCCGGTCGTCCCGGGCGAATCCGTGGAGCTGTTTCGCCCGGTGGCTCCACTGGACCGTCCCCGTCGACGGGTCGTAGACCCAGACGCCGACGCCGGCGAGTCGTCCGACGCTTGCGAGTAACTGTCGTGGCGCTACCCCATCGAAGGGCCACTCTGTCGACCACTCTCCCTGGCGGCCCGGACGTTCGGTCATATCCTTCCGAGTGGCCGCGGGCAGGTAAAATGTTCGCACCCGCTGGGGTGGTCATCGATGCCGTTCTTTCCCGGAGACGGTGTTTATTTGTTCTTATTCACATTATAAAAATACATATTGGTGTGGTGCGTCACTTCGGACAATGGTGGGGGAATGCACGGGACGGACGCTGAAAACGACGCGGACGTCATTGCGGGTGTTCGAACTCGTTTTGGAGTACAACGGTCTCGCACTGGCCGACCTCGACGACATGCTGGACAGGCCAAAGAGCTCGCTGTACAGCCACTTGCGCACCCTCGAAGACGCCCGGTACCTCGTACGGGACGGCGGTACCTACCACGTGGGATACAGGATGGCGCTGCTGGGCCAGGAAGTCGAGCGCCGGTATCCAGCCACGTCGGTCGCTCCGCCAGTGGTCGGGAAACTGGCCGAGAAGACCGGGAAGGAGGCGAATTTCACGCTGTTAGAACACGGACGGCTCCTGCTGGTACACGGGGCGTCAGGCGAGTCGGCCGCGGAGAACCCGACCGAGTACCGGACCGAGTACTACCTCCACAACACCGCCGCCGGCCGTGCGATACTCGCCGGGATGGACCGCGACCGAGTCGAACGTGTCCTCGATGAGTGGGCGCTGCCACGTGAAACCGAGAAAACGATTACCGACCGCGACCACCTGTTCGAGGTGCTGGCAGACACCGCCGAACGGGGATACGGACTCGTCGAGGAAGAGGTCTCACCCGGACTGGTCTCCGTTGGCGCTCCGGTCCACGACAACGAGGGTATCGTCGGCGGCCTCAGCGTCGGCGGCCCCGTGGACCGCGTCGATACCACTCGACTCGAAGGCGAACTCGTCGACCCGCTCTTCGAGGCCGTCGACACTATCGAACGCCAGCTCGACGGCCGGTGACCCCATCGTCCTTTCACCCTGACCGCCTCCGCATTCACGGCCGGACACGGCTCTGTAGTTCGCATAATGCAAACAATTCTGTACTGTTCTTCCATCCGGACTGCGGCTCGAAAGACAACCATATAACTGTAATTGCTGCCGGGGGACTACGATCGAATACTGCCGAGAGCAGATAAACATAAAAATAATATATAATATATTTTTCTTATATAATTTCAGAATTAGGTCACCAGAGAAAGACTAATATAGCTCCAGACTACTCCGGAATATGTTCTATGAGAAATACGATAGAGAAAGCCCAACAAATTATAATTGAATAATTATATTTAGAGTTAAATATTGATAAATTAATAATTTACCGGTTCGCTTCTCAGACTGGCGGCTATACGCCCGTGAGTGCTTTCGACCCCCGTGGGGTCGACTATCGTCACGTCGGTAGAGCCGAGTATCAGGTCCACTCGTCGAGGCCAGTCTGGACGAGCGCACTCTCGACGCGCTCGAAGCCGCGTTCGACCTCGCTCTCCGCGACTTCCCACTCCCCGGTGACGAAGGCCCGCGCGGCGTCGAGGTCCGGGTCGATGTCGGTATCCACAGAGACGTCGCTGTCGACGGCGGGGTCGAGAAAGAGCTGGCGGATGCGGTCCGCGTGCTCGACCTGGTAGCCCTCCGCCTCGCAGACGGCCAAGAGGTCACCGTGTTCGTGGAGCAGCGACACTGCCGTCTTCGGGCCGACCCCCGGGACACCCTCGTTGAAGTCGGTGCCACAGAGGATGGCTGCGTCCACGAGTTGCTCCCAGGTGAGGTCGTGGGCCGCGAGGGTCGCCTCGAGGCTCATCAGTTCCGGCTTTCCCGCACTCGTCAGTTGCCGGAGGGTCAGCGGCGCGCCGAACAGGAGCGCGTCGTAGTCCTCGGTGCCGGCGTAGTCGACCCGGCCCTGGCGGGCCATGTGGGCAGCCTGCGCCTCGCCTTCCGCGGGGGCGTTGACGACGGGCACGTCCAGCAGCCCCAGCAGTTCCCGCGTCGTCTCGACGATGGTGTCTGTCAGCCGCTGCGTGCGCGACTCCAGGCGGGCCACTGCGACCTCGTCGCCGCGCTCGCGTGCGTCTTCGAGCCGTGACTCGTAGCGCTCGCGTTGGGCCCGGCGCGCCTCCAGTTCCGCCTCCTTGAGTTCGGTCACTCCCCCGTCGAAGACGAACACCGGCGTGAGGTCGTGCTCGAAGAACTTCGGCAGCCCTTGGACGACGCCGACGAGGTTGGCGACCTCCGTCCCGTCGGCCGTCGTGTAGACCTCCTCGCTGGTCCACTTGACCGTCGTCGTCAGGTACCGGTACAGCCAGTTGTGTGCGTCCACGGCGACGACCGACCCCGCCACGTCCTCGAAGGATGCCTCTTCGAGGGCCGCCAGTTCCCGCAGATCGGCGTTTCCCATCGCCCCTTCCTTGGACCACAGCCCGTTTGATACTGACGGCTCATGTTTTCACGGGCGCACAGCCGACAGCATCAGAGAAGGTTCAACAGTGTGGAACCCGGAGGTACCGTCGATGCACGGACCGGACGACCCGCTGGCACGGCTTCGCCGTCCGGAACACACCGGCGAGAACCGTTGTCTGCCCTGCACGGTCGTGAACGCGGCAATTGCGCTCCTCCTGGGGGCCGGCGTCGCCACCGCCGCCGTGGCTGGCGGTCTCCCCGTGGACCGTTCTCTCGTGCTCGCCACCGGTGTCCTTGCCCTCTGTGGAGTGACGATCGCTCTCCGCGGGTACCTCTTTCCCGGGACCCCGTGGCTGACCCGGCGGTATCTCCCGGAGTGGGTGCTGGCGCGGTTCGGCAAGGAACCGGCCAGTCCCGAGCGGGCGGGGAACGGGGCTGGCGACCCCGCGTTCGATCCCGAGGACGAGCTGGTGGCCGCGGGCGCTCTCGAAGCGTGTCCCGACAGGGACGATCTGTGCCTGACCGACGGGTTCCGGGAGGCGTGGCTGGCCGCCATCGACCGGGTTCGCGAGGCCGACGCCGACCGCGCGGAACTGCTCGCCGCGCTCGACGTCGAGTCCGGCGCCATCAGCTACGAGGAGTTCGGCGACGCCTTCCGCGCCAGGGTCGACGACCGGGTGGCGGGCAGGTGGGAGTCCCGCGCGGCGTTCCTCGCAGACCTCGGGGCAGCACGTGTCCTCGCCGAGCGACACCCCGACTGGGACGGGCTGGGTCTCCGCCAGCGGAGCCAGTTGCTCCACGGGCTGCGGCTGTTTCTTGACACCTGCCCGGCGTGTGGGGCACGCCCCGAGTTCGGGACCGAAACCGTCGAGTCCTGTTGCTGGAGCCACGAGGTCGCGGCCGTCTCCTGTCCGGGCTGTGGCGCACGGCTGTTCGAGTCAGATCCGGTCTGACCGCCCCGCCCCGCTCCGACCGGCGCGGTCACGGCTGTTCGACCTGTTCGCCCGCGGCCGTCGCGTCGAGTATCGGCCCCAGGTGCTCGACGATGTCCACGACGCTGAACACCCCTTCGAAGTCGAGACGGTCCATCACGAGTGCGGCCGACACGTTCTCGGCGGTCACCTGGCTGGCAGCCTCCCGGACCTCCATCGAGGGATCGACGGTCAGCTCCGGTGGCTCGGCCACCGAAATGACCCTGATATCGGCCGGGGGCCTCTCGGCCTGGTACATCGTCTGGAGCACGTCATCCTTCGTGAAGAACCCCCCGGGGTTGCCGTCGTTGTCGACGACGACGACGTAGGTCGACCCCTCGGCCAGCATCCGCTGGACCGTCTCGCGCAGGCTCGCCTCCGCGCTGATTGTAACGGGGTCTGCCGCCATCACGTCCCGGACCAGCATCCAGAACGCGGATACTCACCCGGGATATTAATATGTTGGGCAGACCGACGGGAATTGCTGCTTAGAGCTCCCGAACCGCGGAAATCGGACCGATCTCCAGGAAGTGTTCGGGCGTGTTCGCAGGGCCCGTAGGGAAGACCCACATGCGGTAGGAGTCGCCGGGATTGACGTCGAACGCGACGGCCCCCCGTTCGGACGCGCCGCTCCTGATCGACGTGTTCACCAGCGGGGGCTCGTCGATGCGGTCGTCGCTTTCGATGTCTTCCGAGGCGTCCCTGTCGAACTTGTGCCAGGTGCTCGGGGACCGCGTGCGGAACTCGTTGCGCGGGAGCGTGATGATATCTTCCTGTGGGTTGGTCACCTCGACCGTGACGACAAGGAAGGTGCCGTCCGCGGTCGAGTTGTTGAACTCGCTCCCGAGCCTGTCTGCCCGCGCGAACTCGATGAGGCGGTAGGTGACTGCATCCTCCCCCTCCCCGACGGTGAACCGTTCGCCGATTTCGTGGGTGATGCCGGCCGCAGTCGGTGTCGGGGGCGGCGTCTCGGTCGGCGTCGGTGTCGGGGGCGGCGTCTCGGTCGGCGTCGGTGTCGGGGACGGCGTGTCCGTGTCTGTTCCCCCGTCTTCGAGCGAGACTTCCTTGGCGGTCGGGGTTGGCGTCGCTGTCGGCGTCCCGTCCTCGGAGCCGGAGTCGCCGCGACAGCCAGCCAGCATTCCCGACAGGAGGAGGCCACAGCCACGGAGGAGTCGGCGGCGGTGCATGTGGGGCGTCTCGCCCAACGAGCACAAGTAACTGTCGGCCTCGGTGTCTCACGGCTCCTCCCCGGCACCGTAGACCTCCGTCTCGGGGTAATCCCTCGGCAAGGGGTGGCGCATCTCCGAGGGCGGGACCGGCAGTTCCGTGCCCCTGACCGTCGTGTCCGGTGGTGGCTCCGTCACGACCGGCCGTACGGTCCGGGGGAATTTCGGTGTGACGGTCGCCCCGGGACGGGACTGCCGGGTCGCGGTCGACGGCGAGTATGCCAAGGCCTTTTATTCTCTACCGTCGAGCAAGCGGTATGAAGGCTGTCGTGCTCGCCGCGGGCGAAGGGACCCGTCTCCGGCCGCTGACCGAGGACAAACCGAAGGGTATGGTCGAGGTGGCGGGCAAGCCAATTCTCACGCACTGTTTCGAGGAACTGGCGGCGCTCGGCGCCGACGAGTTGCTGGTCGTCGTCGGGTACAGACAGGAGGTCATCATCGACCACTACGGCGACGAGTTCGAGGGTATCCCCATCACGTACGCCCACCAGCGCGAGCAGCAAGGGCTCGCCCACGCACTGTTGACCGTCGAGGAACAGATCGACGACGACTTCATGCTAATGCTGGGGGACAACGTCTTCCGGGCGAACCTGGACGATGTCGTGAACCGCCAGCAGGAACAGCGCGCCGACGCAGCCTTCCTCGTCGAGGAGGTGCCCTGGGAGGAGGCATCGCGCTACGGCGTCTGTGACACCAACAAGTACGGCGAAATCGTCGAGGTCGTCGAGAAACCAGACGATCCACCCTCGAACCTGGTGATGACCGGCTTCTACACGTTCACGCCCGCCATCTTCCACGCCTGCCACCTGGTCCAGCCCTCCGACCGCGGCGAGTACGAGATCAGCGACGCCGTCGACCTGCTCATCCAATCGGGCCGGACCATCGACGCCATCCGCATGGACGGCTGGCGCGTCGACGTCGGCTACCCCGAGGACCGCGAGAAAGCGGAGCGGCTGCTCGAAGGTGACGGCGTCACTGCCGGGGAGTCGGACGGTGAGACAAGCGACGCCGACGCGAGCGGTGACGCGGTCGCCGGCGCAGGGACCGACTCCGAGTAGCTCCCGGAGAACCCGCGGGAGCCTGTGGGCGACAGCGACGTATCATACGGATTGCTGTCGCTATTTTCCAGGTCGACCGCAGGACAGCGTGCGGTCGATCCAGTATCACGGTCCCGGTACCGCCCGAGCCCGTCCTGGTACTTCCCGGTCCCCTCACCTGTCGGCGCGTCTCCCGTCCCGTCGGTATTGCGGTCCGGCCGGTACGCGAGGACGAGTTCCGCGAGACCGGTTTCCTCGCCGGTGAAGACGAAACCGGCACGGTAGCACGCCACGTAGGCGAAGGGGTTGTTCGCGGCAATCCGGACGTCCGCGTAGTCGCGTTCGCGTGCGCGCTCGGCGGTAAACTGGAGCAACCGCGGACCGATGCCCTGCCCGCGCCTGTCCGCCCGGACAGTGACGTAGCGGAGCCGCAACCGGGTCGGGTCGGTGCGGTCCTCGTCGAACGCGACGGCCCCCACGACGCCGTCGTCGCGGGCGACGGCCTTCCCCGTCGCGGACATCACGAACTTCCCCGCGTAGGCGAACTCGCGGTGGTCCAGCCGGAGCGTCGGCCCGTCCGGCGGCCACCCCAGGAGTTCGAACTCCATACGGGCACGTCGGTCCCGGGCCCGATGTATCCTCCGGGCTGTCACCGGGAGGCGATCGTTTCGAGCGCCGGGCCGTCCGCCGAAAGCGGGGGTTCCAAGTCCGTGCCACCCGAACGTGGTGGTATGAGCACGTCGACGTATCTCAGAACGCGGGTCGACCGCCGGCCGCTCGCCGGACTGCTCGCCGTCGGTGACGCCATCGCACTGGCCGCCTTCGTCGTTGCAGGACTCCTCCAGCACGGCGGAGACCCACTCTCGAACCCGGGTGCTGTGGCGGGCACGCTCGCACCGTTCCTGCTCGCGTGGGCGGCGGTCGCGCTCGTCGGTGGGCTCTACACTGCCGAGGCCGTCCGGTCTGTCCGGCGCGTTCTCGGGTGGACGGTCCCCGCGTGGGTCGTCGCCGTCCTCCTGGGCCACGGCCTGCGCGCGACCCCGCTGTTCGACGGCGGCACCACGGTCGCGTTCGTCCTGGTCACGCTGGTCGTCGGCGGTCTCCTGGTGGTCGGGTGGCGGCTACTGCTGGCTGTCAGCACGGAAAATGCCGGGTGACCCCGGACGACAGGCACACAGAAACCGTTGGGGCGGTCCGA
>PXSU01000159.1 GCA_003022745.1 Halobacteriales archaeon SW_9_67_25 | reverse complement strand
CGAGCGGGCCTGCATCAGCGACCGCGTCGTCTCGAGCAGCCCCGAGAGCTGTTCGCGGTGCTCGGCCAGTTCGGTGACGTCCCGGGCGACGCCGACGACGTGCGTGACTTCGCCGTCCTCGAAGACCGGCTGGTACCAGTGTTCGAACGTGGCGCTGCCCATCTCGACGGTATGGTGTGTCTCCTGGCCGTTCAGCGCCTGACTGACGTGTTCACAAATTTCGGGCCGCTCACCGGCGTAGTCGAAGACAGACTCGCCGGTCAACTCGCCCGGTTCGAGCCCGACCTGCTCCAGCCCTCGGCCCTCTGACAGCGTGAACGTGCCGTCGGAATCGAGCGCGAACACGACGACGGGCATGTTCTCGATGACCATCTCCAGGCGGCGCCGGTTCTCGCGGACGCGCTCCTCGTAGCGGCGCTGTTCGAGGATGTAGCTGATCCAGTCAGTCAGCAAATCGACGAAACTCCGTTCGAGGGCGGAGAACGCCCGGATACGGTGGCCGGTGTCGGCAAAGCAGACCGTGCCGAACTGCTGGCCGTCGACGGTGATGGTCGCGCCCAGGTAACAGCCCAGTCCGAACCGTTCGTAGGCGGGGTCATCGGCCCACCCCTCCTCTCGCGCGTGGGTTACGCCCAGCGGCTCCTCCCGGCCGACCGTGCGCCGGCAGTACGCCTCTGAGAGCGGGGCGGACGCTCCCTGCTTGAGTTCCGGATGCTCACCGACCATTTCGACGATTGACTGTGTGTCGTCCTTGATTCGCGTCAGGAAGCCGAGTTCGACGCCGAGGCGGTCGCGTGCGGCCGCCAGCATCAGTTTGATCGTCTCCGACGGCGAGCGGCCAGGATCCGTCGCAATGTCGTGCAACTGCTCGAAGAACCGCCGGCTCGCCCGCAGTTCATCGCTGGCCCGCGTGCTCTCTGGCGCCTCGCGGACGAGTGCCGACAGTTTGTCCCCGGCCGGATACGCCCGGACCTCGAGCCACCGGTCGCGGTCAGCGTCGCCTGTCTCGACTGTCGCCGCCTCGCCGCGTGCCCGCACCTCCTCGAGACGGTCGCGGAGTCGTCTGCCGTTCGGGAACGCCTCTGCGAGGCTCGCCCCGACCAGGCCGGACGCGGGCGAGTCGAGCAACTCCCCGGCAGCCTCGTTGGCCGCTGTCACCGTCCAGTCGGTATCGAACGTGACGAATCCGTCGGCGATCCGCGCCAGCGGGTCCGCGTCACCGCCGGCTGGCCGGTCCGCGGTCGCCGTCTCGCCACCGTCCACAGTCGCCCTCCCCTCCTCTGTCATGGTTCGAGTGCCGGACGGTTCGGCGCGCGAACGTATAAACGCAGCCACCGGATATCCCGCGTGATACTCGGCCGGAATGCGATGGGACGACGAGCGCGGGACCGACACGGACGTCTACTACCTCCGGGTCCGGCAGGCCGACGGCGGGATGGCCTGGGCGGGGCCGCTGTGGATCGAGGTGGCGTAGCCGTCCGGTGTCGGGGCGGGATACGGTCGGCAGACGAGCGTCAGGTGCCGCTCACGCGACGGACGAGCACCGAGCCCACGCGGTAGACCGGCCGCAGGAAGTAGTTGGCCATGCCGACGAGACCGACGAGGCCGCCCAGTGCCTGGAGTTCGGCCGGCGTCGCGCCGAGAAACGCCAGACAGACGACGGCGGCGATGGCGGGACCGGTCCACAGTACCCGTCCGAACGCACCCACCTCGCGGCCGAGGACGGTCGGCCCGGCGTCCAGTCGGTCCCGGGCGAAAAAGAGGGGGCCGGCCACCCCGAAGAGAACAGCCACGAGGGTAAGCGACGCAGTGATCCCGGCCAGACCCGGACCGAGGAGCCCTACGCTGGCGACCAGCAACGCGAACGTGACCCGAACGGACTCTTCGCGCCAGTCCATACCCTGGGTCAGTCGCGGGGGTCCTAAGGGCTTTGTGCCCCTCGACCGAGGTGTACCCGTGACCCGCAACGCCCGACTCGTCGGCCTGGCCAGGTCGGTCATCGGGACTGCCCGCGACCAGCAGCTGTCCTTCCTGGCGGCGGCCATCGCCTACTACGCGTTCATCTCGCTCGTGCCGCTCGTGTTGCTCGCACTCGCCGTCGCGACACTCGTGGGCGGCCCGGCGTTCGCCACCCATGTAGTGGGCGTTCTCGAGGGGGCCCTGACCCCGGAGGCGTCGACACTCCTGGAGGGGGCACTCACCAGCACGGCCGGCCGGGGCGGGGCGACCGTCCTCGGGCTGGTCGTGTTGTTCTGGAGTTCGCTCCGGCTGTTCCGGGGGCTCGACATCGCGTTCTCCCGCGTCTACGGGGCCGTCGACTCGGTCTCGCTTCTCGATCAGGTGACCGACGCCCTGGTCGTCCTCGCGGCCATGACCCTCGGCGTCGCTGTCACGGTCACCGTCGGCACCGCCCTCCCGCTCGCGCTGGTGCCAGTCGCCGCCGCGCCGCTCTCGCTGGTGGTGGCGCTGTCGGTCGTGTTCCTCCCGCTGTACTACGTCTTTCCGGACCGACCGGTGACCGTCCGCGAGGCCCTCCCCGGCGCGGTCGCCGCGGCCGCCGGGTGGACGGCCCTCGGCATGGCCTTTGGATTCTACGCAGACCGCGCGGGGGCCTTCCAGCTGTACGGCGTCATCGGGGGCGTCCTGCTCCTGCTCGCGTGGTTCTACCTGGGGGGGCTGGTCGTCCTGCTCGGCGGGGCCGTCAACGCGGCGCTCGCTGGCCACGACCGGCAACTACAACAGGGGGGCCCCCGAGATGGGAAACGACCGATGAGCGACGCGGACGACGGCGACACACCCACCGACACTGGCGGGCCGGCGACGCCCGGAGACGGCGACGGCGGCAACCGCCACGAGGGGGTGGCGACGGTCGAACCCGAAACCGTCGACTACGAGGACTTCGCCGAGTTGCGGCGCGGCCTGGAGGCCGTCGAGGCGGAAATCGAGGACCGAACCGTCCACCGCGAGGAACTCGAAGCCGACCTGCGCCAGTACGTCCGCCAGCAGACCCGCCGGGGCCACGCCCGCGGGTGGGGACCGTACCTCGTCTTGCTCTACGGGACCGTCATGACGCTGGGTGCCTTCTACTTCCTCTCGGGCGGGTGGGCCGTGCTGGCGATGCTGGTCGTCTGGCTCTCGACGCTCGGCCTGTACACGCTGATGGTGCTGGTCGGCGTGACGACGGCGGCCTTCGGGCTTCCGGGACGGGCACTCGATGTCCTCGGAAAGCTCCGGCCTTGAAAAACGGAGTGCGCGTGAGGCTTGAGACGGACTGCTGTCGCTATGTTCCATGTCGACCACACGCTGGCCTCGGCCGGGAGTGCGTTTCATCGCGTGCGAGACGCGACCACCGGGAACGTCTCGAAAAGCGAGCGGGGAGCGGGAGCCCGAGCGCGCGAGGGCTCCACATGCTCGCGCGGCGAACGACGTGAGCCACAAGAGCGAAGCGACCCGCGAGCGCGAAAATCAGGCGCGTCAGAACTTCTCGAGGTAGCGGTCGAGTTCCCACTCGGAGACCTCGACGAGGTACTCCTGGAACTCCTGGCGCTTGGCCTCGATGAACTTCTCTGAAGCGTGCGGGCCCAGCGCGTCCATGACGACCTCGTCGGTCTCGAGTGCGTCGACTGCCTGCCCGAGGTTCGAGGGCAGCGTGTCGATGTCGTACTCCTCGCGTTTCTGTTCGTCGAAGTCGTAGATGTTCTCCCGGACGGGATCGGGACAGTCCAGCCCGCGCTCGATGCCGTCGAGGCCGGCGTGGATCATCGCCGCGAAGGCGAGGTAGGGGTTACAGGACGGGTCCGGCGAGCGCAGTTCGATCCGGCTCGCGGCCGGGACGCGGGCGGCGGGCTTGCGGATCAGCGCCGAGCGGTTGACGTCGCTCCAGGCGACGTAGACCGGTGCCTCGTAGCCCGGGATCAGGCGCTTGTATGAGTTGACGGTGGGGTTGGCGACCGCGGTGATTGCTGGCGCGTGGTCGAGCACGCCCGCGAGGAACTGCTTGGCCGTCTCCGAGAGGTCGAACTCGTCGTCGCCGTCGTGGAAAGCGTTCTCGCCGTCCTCGGTAAAGAGCGAGAGGGGTGTGTGCATCCCGGAGCCGTTGATGCGCGGGATGGGCTTTGGCATGAACGTCGCGTGGAGGTCGTGCTGGGAGGCGATGGCCCGCACCACGGCGCGGAAGGTGGCGACGTTGTCGGCCGTCGTGAGGATGTCGTCGTACTTGAAGTCGATCTCGTGTTGGCTCTGTGCGACCTCGTGGTGGCTGGCTTCGACCTCGAAGCCCATGTCCTCCAGCCCGTAGATGATGTCGCCACGGACGTCCTGTGCCATGTCCTTCGGGGCGAGGTCGAAATACCCGCCCTTGTCGGACCACTCCAGGGTCGCGTTGCCGTCCTCGTCCTCCTGGAAGAGGAAAAACTCCGGCTCGGGACCGGCGTTGACGGTGTAACCCATCTCCTCGGCGCGGGCGACGGCGTCTTTCAGTACCTTGCGCGGGTCACCGACGAACGGCTCGTCGGTCGCCGTGTCGTGGACGTCGCTGATCATCCGGGCGCTCGTGACCTCGGGACCATCCCTCCAGGGGAGAACCGCGAACGTCGAGGGGTCCGGTTCCAGGCGCATGTCCGACTCCTGGATGCGTACGAACCCGTTGATCGACGATCCGTCGAAGTAGATGCCCTCGGAGAATGCCTTCTTGGCCTGGTCTGCCGGGATGGAGACGTTCTTTACCGTCCCCAGAATGTCGGTAAACTGGAGACGAATGAAGTCGACATCCTTCTCCTCGATCTCGTCTAGTACGTTCTCTTCGGCCGCAGAGAGGTTTTCGCTTGTCATCTTTCGACACCTGAGAAGCTATCCCGCTCCCACAAAAACCCTGCTATTTTGCGCAATCCTTGCCGTCTGCGCATAGAACTGCATGTTCGTAAAATTCTAATCCCCGGGGTGCGTCTGTGTGGTTGATGACGTACGAAAATCTGGACCGAAAGTTGGTGAATGCGCTCCTGGGCGACGGCCGGGCGAGCCTCCGGAGCCTCGCGGAGGACCTGGACGTCTCGGTCACGACCGTCTCGAACCACCTCTCGAACCTCGAAGACCAGGGCATCATCCAGGGCTACACGCCGAAAGTCGACTACGACGCCCTCGAGTACGACGTGACCGCCATCCTGCAGCTGAAAGTCGAGGGCAGCGGCCTCCAAGAGGTCACCGAGGAACTGACCGAGCACCGCCAGATGGTCAGCGTCTACGAGGTCACGGGCGACCACGACATCGTCGCCGTCGGGAAGTTCGCCGACACCGACGACATGAACGACGGCATCAAGACGCTGCTGAACAACCCCGACATCAAGGAATCCAACACCAGCGTCGTCCTCAACGCCGCCAAGGAACACGAACAGTTCGACCTCGACCTGGAGTAGGACCGGCCGGGGCGTGCGGTTAGCCGCGGATGACCCAGCGGTCCTCGGCCTGGGCTTCCAGCCGCGAGTGCTCCCGGAGCCGCACCACGTAGCCGGTCGGCTGGCGGCGCAGGTCGTGGTCGGCGTCGACCCGGACCAGGTGGCCGGTGAACTGTGCCGACGGCGGCTTCTGTGCGGCCCCGCAGTCGTAGACCGTGATCAGTTCGCCGTCGTCGGCCTCGTGGACGATGACGTGGGCGTGCCGGGGGAGGTGCCACTCGCCCTCGCCGGCGACGGGCAGGTGGTTCATCGGTCGCCGTTCGGTCCGACCGGGCAAGGGCGCTTCGCTTTCCCGGACCCCCGTTCCGGACGGGCGCCCGGGGCGCCCGCGCGTGTTTCCGAACGTTTTTGCCCGGCGGGCGGGTGGATTTGTCCGATGCCCTCCTCCCGTACCGGCCCGGAGGCGACCGGCGGATGAGTCTCCGCGACCTGCTGGCGCTACTCGGCACGGCCAGCCCCCGCCGCGTGCTCCGGGGTGCCAGCGACCTCTTCAAGGGCCCCGAGGAGCTGAACCTGACCGAGGGCTCGATCGGCTGGCCGCTCTTCTATCTCTCACTGCCCATCGTCCTGACGAACCTCCTCCAGACGGCCTACAACCTCGCGGACACCTTCTGGCTGGGCCAGTACAGCACCGAGGCCCTCGCGGCGATCAGCTTCGCGTTCCCGATGGTCTTCCTGCTCATTTCGTTTGGCATCGGCCTGACCGTCGCGGGCAGCGTCCTCGTTGCCCAGCACACCGGTGCCGGCGAACCCCGGAAAGCCGAGTACGCAGCCTCCCAGACGGTCGTCTTCGCGGCGGTCGTCTCCGTCCTGCTGGGGGCGGCCGGCTACCTCCTCGTCGAGGACGTCCTCCGGCTGCTGGGCGCCAGCCCCGACATCCTGCCACTCGCGGCCCGGTACATGCAAGTCGTCTCCCTGGGACTGTTCGCCCTCTTTGGCTTTCTGGTGTTCATCTCGCTGATGCGGGGCTACGGCGACACCGTCACCCCCATGCTCGTCATGCTGGGAACCGTCGTGCTCAACATCGTCATCGATCCGCTGCTCATCTTCGGCGTCGGCCCGTTCCCCGAGTGGGGTGTCACGGGCGCGGCCGTCGCAACGGTCTTCTCGCGCGGCCTGGCGATGATCGTCGGGCTCGCGATCATGTTCGACGGCCGGCGCGGGATCGGCATCAACCTCACCGACCTGCGCCCCGACTTCGGGTACCTCCGGACGCTGGTCCGCGTCGGGGGCCCCGCCTCGGTCGAGGTGACCGGCCGGGCCGTCTCCGTGAACCTCCTGCTCATCATCGTCGCCACCTTCGCCAACCCCGTGGTGGCGGCCTTCGGCGTGGGCATCCGGGTGTTCTCGGTCATCTTCCTGCCGGCCATCGCCGTCGGCCGGGGGGTCGAGACGCTGACCGGCCAGAACCTCGGCGCCGGCAACCCCGACCGCGCCGCCCGGACCAACGACTTCGCCGCCGTAGCGATGTTCGTCGTCCTCTCGGCCGCGGCGGTGCTGGTCTGGCTCACCGCGCCCGGCATCGTCTCTGTGTTCACCGACGACCCCGCGGTCATCCCGGTGGGCGCGGAGTTCTTGCGGACGGTCGCGCCCACCTTCGGCTTCCTCGGCGTGGTCCGGGCCTACAGCGGGGGCTTCCGGGGGGCCGGCCGGACGCTCACCGCGGCTGCCATCGCCATCTTCACGCAGGGACTGATACGGCTGCCG
>PXSU01000158.1 GCA_003022745.1 Halobacteriales archaeon SW_9_67_25 | reverse complement strand
GACGACCATCGGCTGACCGATCTCTTCAGCGTGGTTTTCGGCAGCTTCGATCACTTCTTTTGCCGTGTCGAGGGGGATTTCCTCGGACATTCACGAACAGATCCTCTCCTGAATCCGTCTCAGAGCGCGACCAGGAGGTCCGTCGCGTACATCAGGACGAACCCGACCAGGAAGGCGAGCAGGTTCGACGCGGTGGCGAGTCGTCCCCGCGCACGGATCATCGACGCGATCTCCCAGTCGACCTGGAGGATAGCACCCACACCGACGGCGAGGAAGAACGCGCCGAGCGTCGGCGAGAAGGCAAACCCGCCGATCCAACCGCCCAGGATGACTGGCGCGCCCGCGAGCAGTCCGAGAGCGTGGCAAAGAAGTCGAACTCGCGGACCCGCTCGGTGCCACCCTCGCCGTCGTCGCGCTCGTAGACGCGCTGGTCGAGGCCGTCCTGGCCGTCGAACCCGGTGTTGAACTGCCGGAGGAACGCGTGGGGATCGAAGTCCGTCGACTCGAACTCGCCGACGGCGCCGAAGTTGCCGTGGGGACTCTCATCGTGGTCGTGTCCGCCGTGGGCCTCGCCACGCCCCGAGAGACCGACCGCACCGGCTCCGGCGACGCCCAGTGCCCCCAGCACCGCGCGGCGGCTGACCGCCGCGTCCCCCGCGACACCGTCGCGGAGGCGGTCGGCCAGCGACTGCGTGAGCTGGGCGGCGTGTTCGCGCCGGTCGCTCATCCCATCACCCCGTCCGGTTCCCCGTTCTCGGCCGCATCCGGGTCGCTGACCCGGATCACCTCCGCGACAGAGGCCGGCAGTGAGACGGTCTCCCCGTCGGGGAGACGGACGGTGAACATGTCGATGGGCGCGACCTCTTCGACGACCAGTCGGGTTCCCGGCGTGATGCCCTCCTCGCTGAGATACGAGAGTTCTTCGGGGTCACGGTCCCGCACGCGCTCGACGACTACCGTGTCGCCTTCCCCGTGTTCGCTCAACGCTTCGCCGCGACGCTCGTCGACCGGGTCGAGCGTCTCCGTCGGGATGGGGTCGCCGTGCGGGTCCACCTCCGGTTCGCCCAGCTTTTCGGCCACGCGTTCCTCGAACTCCTCGCTGATGTGGTGTTCGAGGCGGTCGGCCTCGTCGTGGACCTCGGTCCAGTCGTAGCCCAACTGCTCGGCGAGATACGTCTCCAGCAACCGGTGGTGTCGGATCACCTCGATGGCGACCGTCTCCCCCTCGCGGGTCAGCCTGGCGCCCTTGTACTTCTCGCGTTCGACCAGCCCCCGTTCCGCGAGCGTCTCGAGCATGCTCGTCGCCGTGGGCGCGGTCACGCCCAGCCGTTCCGCGACCGCGGACGTCGAAACCGCCCCGTCGCTCCCGCGCTGGAGCTCGTAGACCGTTTTCACGTAATCCTCCATCTTCGCGCTCAGCATTGCGATTGTTTAGACTCATCTAAATTAAAAATGTGTCGGTACAAACAACAGCCTGTATCCGCGACTTGTGTCCCAGTTATTAAGTGGGGTGAGTCTGTTAGTGTCTCATATGAGTGATCGGCACGACTCGGGCGTTTGTCTATATAACGAACCGCGACTCCGGCGGATCCACGGGCAGCAGGTGAGATAGAATACTGCCCATGGACGGACCATCCAGTGAGACAGCCGCCAGGATAGCCCGTGACACTACCCTCAGCGAACAGCAGGCGCGCGTGGTTGTCCTCCGGCGTGAAGACTATTCCTGGGGGGAGATAGCCGACGTACTGGACATCGAAAAGGGCACGGCCAGAGAGTATTACGAACGTGCCGAATCCAAATACAGGGAAGCGAATGTGTGCGTCCCATCTCGTAGAACTGTTCGTTCGGTCGCATGTCGATGAGGTGTGCCATGCGGTTCGAGAGGTTGAACAGCGCCGAGACGGCGCCGATATCCCAGATTTCGCCCTTCGAGAAGCCGTGGGCCTCCAGATTCTCGATGTCAGCTTCGGTGACCTCTGCGGGGCGGTCGGTGAGTTTCACCGCGAACTCGCACATCGCCCGGTGGGCGTCGCTGACGTCGGCAGTCCGGTGGTTGGTCGCGAGCTGTTCGGCGAGGTGTGGGTCCTCCGCGTAGATCCGCAGGAGTGCGCCGTGAGCGACAACGCAGTACAGGCAGTCGTTGGCGCCGCTGACCGCGACGACCACCATCTCGATTTCCTCGCGTTCAAGCGGCGAGTTCTCGATGAGCGAGTCGTAGTAGTCGAAGAAGGCACGGAACTGTCCCGGCCGGTAGGCGAAGGCTGGAAAGACGTTGGGGGTGAATCCCGCACGCTCGGTCTCCTCCTCGATGCGCTCCCTGACGTCCGCCGGGAGCTCCTCGCGGTCCGGTACCTCGAAGCGCGTCATCGGTTCTTCGGTCATACGGAACCGCGGGGTCGCCGCCCTCTTATAATGACTGCTCCGGCGAGACCCCCGGGATACTTCCCCGGCTTACTACGATTCGAAGAAGGGACCGCGCCGCTGGAGAACGACGAGCACCCAGTAGACACACAGGCCAAACAGGAACAGGGCCACGGGGATCAGAAACGGCCCGAACGTCTTTAAGAGTGCGCTCGCCATCCGGACTCAATCCGCGGGGTCGGCCTCGACTTCCAGCAACGCACAGACGTCTTCCTCGGGGTGGAAACAGTCCGGGCACTGCGGTTCGCGCTCGATGATGCAGTAGTTCTGGAGTGCCTCGCGTGCCCGCTGGATGCCGTCGTCGGTCAGGTCCACGCCCTTGTACTTCTCGTGGCTGCACAGATCCTTGTCTTCGAGTTTGCCGATCATCTCGTTGGCACTGGCGGGGCTGACATCGAGCATGTCCGCGATGGCGCCCGTCGCGGCCGGGCCGTCCTCGACCTGCTGGACCAGGTAGATAGCCTTGAGGTACTGGTTCGCAGTGTTCATCGGCCACCTCTCATCCTTTGGCCTCCATCAGCGCGGTGACCTCCTCGACGCCCTCCTCCTCTTCGGCCCGGATTTCGCGGAGGACGCTGAGAACCTCCTCGCGGTCAACGCTGAACGACGCGTCGGCGGCCTCGAGGACCTCGATGAGGTCGTCGTAGAACTTGTAGGCGGTCTCCTCGTTGCACAACTGGTCGTAGAGGACACCGTCGAAGTCGCTGCCCGTATCGTAGCGCTCTTCGACGAGTTCCTTGACGTCGTCGAAGGGGACGCTGTCGGCTTCGAGGTCCCCGATCAGTTCGTCCAGACGTTCCCGATGGATCGCGGATTCGGCGGCCGCCTCCCGCAGGAACGCCCGCACGTCGTCGCCGAGGTCACCCGTGTCGGCGTGTTTGGCGGCGCGTGCCTCGACGACCTCCTCCAGAACCACCCCGATCTGCAGGAGGCGTGCCAGCTGGTGGTCCGAGTTGATCGGTGACTGGAGACTCATGCAGCCCCGTCCCCCCGACAACAGACGTGCGATACTCGTTTCATGGCCGGTACTCGGGCGTATGGGGACTTAAGACGTTCCCTGTGGGAGAGAGGGCCGGGCCGCGAAACGGTGGTGGGGCGAGGAGTGAC
The DNA here is from genome assembly GCA_003022745.1 of Halobacteriales archaeon SW_9_67_25. GTDB lineage: Archaea > Halobacteriota > Halobacteria > Halobacteriales > Haloarculaceae > SW-9-67-25. The sequence continues at coordinate 168 of PXSU01000158.1, read as the reverse complement.
CGTCGAGGGTTACTCGCGCAACCGGGCAGCGACCATGTCCGCGAGATCCTCGCGCAGTTCGTCGACCGCCACTTCCTCCAGCACGGGCACGAAGAACCCCTCGACGAGCATGTTCGTCGCCGACTCCTCGTCGACGCCACGGGAGGCCATATAAAAGAGGTCCTCTTG
>PXSU01000157.1 GCA_003022745.1 Halobacteriales archaeon SW_9_67_25 | reverse complement strand
CTCCACGCGGACAGTCTCGTCGGTCCGGTTGTGGACCGTGAAGTCGTACCGGGGCATCTCGACGGGCCTGCCTTCGAGCAACCGTTCGAGGTGCTCGCGGACCAGTTCCCACTCGAAGGCCGAGGGATGGTCGTAGTTGACCGCCTCGCGCTCCGCCATGTCGAGGTGGCTCAGGTCCCGGTAGTAGCTGTCCAGCGGCACGCGCGCGACCGCGTCGCCAACCGCCTCCGTTACCTCCTCGGCGATGGCCGTCTTGCCCGCACCCGTCCCACCGGCGATGCCGATGACGAACGACGGGATTGTCATACCAGTTCCCCGGTGGCGACGGTGTTGAAACCATCGCTTGGGCCGACAGCCTCGCCCGCCGCGTTGAAGTGAGCCCAGTCCTTCCTGCGGGTATGCGCCTCCACTGGCACCGCCGGGACCTCCGGGTTTCGGACAACCGCGGGCTCGCGGCCGCCGACGGGCCGACCCTTCCGGTGTTCGTCCTCGACGACGACGTCCTCGCACACGCCTCGCCGCCACGCGTCGCCTTCCTGCTGGACGCACTGGACGCACTGCGCGACGCGTATAGAGAGCACGGCAGCGACCTCCTCGTCGCGCGCGGGGACCCCCGCGACGTGCTGCCCGCGCTGGCCGAACAGTACGGCGCGGACCTGGTGACGTGGTCGGCCGACTACACGGGGCTGGCCCGCGAGCGCGACGCCGCCGTGCGGCGGGCACTCGCCGACGCTGGCGTACAGCGCCGTTCCGTCCATGACGCCATCCACCACAGACCCGGCGAGATCACCACGAACGACGGCGACCCATACAAGGTGTTCACCTACTTCTCGAAGAAGTGGCACGACCGCGAGAAGCACCCGCCGGCCGACCCGCCCACGAGCGCCGACCTCGCCGACGCCGCGGATCTGCCCGCCGACGTGTCCGCGACCGGTGTGTCGCTGGCGGAGTGCGACCCGCTCCCGACGCTCTCGGACCTGGGTTTCGACGAGCCCGAGGCGACGATTCCGCCCGCGAGTACCGGCGCAGCGGGGGAACTGCTCGCGGACTTCTGTGCGGGCGACATCTACCGCTACGACGACCGGCGGGACTACCCCGCCGACGACTGCACCTCGCGGCTCTCCGCACACCTCAAGTACGGGACCATCGGCATCCGGGAGGTGTACGCGGCCACCGAGGACGCGAAGGCCGACGCGGACGACGAGGCGGCGCGGGAGTCGGTCTTCGAGTTCGAGGACCAGCTCGCATGGCGCGAGTTCTACACGCAGGTGCTCTGGGACCGCCCCGACGCCGTGACGGCGAACTTCAAGACCTACGAGAACCCCATCGACTGGCGCGAGGACCCGGAGGGGTTGCGGGCCTGGAAGGACGGGGAGACGGGCTATCCCATCGTCGACGCCGGGATGCGCCAGTTGCGCGCGGAGGCGTACATGCACAACCGCGTGCGGATGATCGTCGCTTCGTTCCTGACGAAGGACCTGCTACTCGACTGGCGGGCGGGCTACCACTGGTTCCGGGAGAAACTGGTCGACCACGACACCGCCAACGACAACGGCGGCTGGCAGTGGGCCGCCTCGACGGGGACGGACGCCCAGCCGTACTTCCGGGTGTTCAACCCGATGACCCAGGGCGAGCGCTACGACCCCGACGCCACCTACATCAAACAGTACGTGCCCGAACTGGATGGCGTGCCCGCCGAGACCATCCACTCGTGGGACGACCTCGACCCGGGGGCCCGGGAGATGCACGCGCCGGAGTATCCCGCACCCATCGTCGACCACGGCGAGCGCCGCGAGCAGGCCATCGCGATGTTCGAGGCCGCACGCGGCGATGGGTAGTGGTCCGTCAAGCGTAGAATAATACGTTTGTAGTCTTCCATTTAAATATTTGAAAATCTATGTTTATTTCACCGCGTGCAACAGTCATAGTGATTATTGCGAGTCTTTACCGCCACGGCGAAGCGAGACGAGAGTTACGCGCCGTGAAGCACCGATAGCTGTGACCAAGCACGAAAACAATCGCACTAATCACTATCAGAGGGTGAGTTCAGCAATACTCACCAATCAGGCCCCTTGCCTCCCTTGATTTATCGGGAACCATCATCCGGTGTGTCTGCGATCGGCCAGCCACACGACGCCGGCCAGTGCCCCTGCAGGGCCGAGTCGATGGATGCCGGTCCACGACCAGGGCTGGCCGAGTGTGTTCGCCACGACCGAACTGTCGACGAGGAGATGCACTTTGGAGACGTCCGGGACCACCGCACCGATCATCACGAGGGCGACGTGGCGGGGCTGTATCCACTTGACGCGCCAGGTCACCGGGGTAAGCAGGACGTACACGCCGAGCACGTGCGTCAGTAGGTCAGGCATCGTCCTCGACAGCCTCCCGGCGAGCGGTGAAGGCGAGGCGCTGGAAGTCAATCTGCCAGAACCGGAAGAAGACACCGACTGTCAGCACGAGCGCGGCGGTGGATATGGCGTACAGCCCGCGCAGTCCTGACTGCTCGGAGACGACCGCCCGCTCGGCAGCGATGGACTCGTCGGACCTGATGGTTCCGTAGACCTGGATTGAATCGCCCGGCTCAACGGTCGTATCTATACCGACGACGGTGAAGCGACCGTTGGCCGCCCCTATGACAAGAGCGTCATCGTTTCGGATCACCTCTCCCCAGACGTAGACGAATTCGCAGCCGGTGGCCTCGAATGAGCCAGCAGCAGCGCGCTCATTTTGAGACCGACGAACTTCCCGACCCTATACACCCGGACACGATTCGGTGAACATACCGGTGGCCGGGAATCCGGAGAACGTGTTTTCTCCTGGCCGATCAGGGAACAAGAGGACTGGCGGACACACGCGGGCTTTCTCTCCGAAGCGGACGCTAGGGACCTCGAAACCGAGGTTGCCAGGAGTCTCGACGACCCCGACGACGTTCTTAAGAGTGTGGGCCAGCGGACCGACGAAGGGCTCGCCGGGGATCCGTCGTGAAACTCGTCGACGCCTCCTTCCTGGTCGACTACGCCAGAGGAGACGAACGTGCGATCAGCTACCTGACGGCACAGACGACGAGGTGATCGGAGCGTCGACCGTTCTCTCGGAACTGTATCGAGGATTGATGCTGAGGTACTGCCCGGCCTCCCGGAGTCCCGCTTGTGGTGGTGACGATCACTTCGAGGTTATCGACGACCTAGTTGTCGAGACGTATCGGTAGCGACAGGGCACAGAACGGGGCGAAAAAACCGTATCATACGGATTGCTGTCGTTCATTACTGGATCGACCGCAGTACGGCGTGCGGTCGACCTGGAAAATAGCTACAGCAATCCGTATCAGACCAGCATCTGGGCGGCCATGTTCGCCGTCTCGGCGACGGGGCCGAAGGCAGGCAGTAACAGCACGGTCATCACGGCGGCGATAGCGATAGCGGCGTAGAGGCCGGTGGGGTAGCTCTCGATTTCGAGGTCGCCGTTCGGTTCCTCGATCCACATGGCCTTGACCACCCGGCTGTAGTAGTACAGCGAGACCGCGCTGTTGATTATCAGTGCGGCGGCGAGGATGGCGACGCCGCCGTTGATCGAGGCCATGAGCAGGTAGAACTTCGAGAAGAACCCGCCGCCCAGTGGCAGGCCGGCCAGCGAGAACAGGAACACCGACATCGCCGCACAGGCGAAGGGTGCCTCCGTCGCGAGGCCGTTGAAATCATCGAAGGTGCGGCCGACCTCCCAGTGTTCGGCCAGGGCGATGAACAGGAACGCGCCGGTGTTCATGAACGCGTAGACGAGCAGGTGGGCCATCCCCGACCCGAGAACGAAGGAGTGGTTGGCGCCGTCGGTCAGGGCTGCCAGCGCGATCAGCACGTAGCCGGCGTGACCCACCGAGGAGTAGGCGAGCATCCGCTTGACCTTCTCCTGTTTGAGCGCGGCGAAGTTGCCGACGGTCATCGTCGCCACGGCGAGCACCTGGAAGGCGAGCACCCAGTCGACGGCGCCGACGACATCGACGGGGAACGCCGTCAGGAATACCCGGAACGCGAGCACGAACCCGGCGGCCTTCGAGGCCGAGGAGAGGAACCCGGAGATGGGTGCGGGCGCGCCCTCGTAGGCCTCGGGTGCCCAGAAGTGGAAGGGGACGCTCGCGGTCTTGAACGCGAACCCGCCGATGACCATCACTATGCCGAGGCCGAGCACGCCGACCAGCGAACTGCCGGCGATAGCCGCGGCGACGGCGTCGAACTGCAGCGACCCGGTCGCGGCGTAGACCAGCGAGATGCCGTAGGCGAAGATGGCCGAGGACAGCGCACCCACGAGGAAGTACTTCAGGCCGGCCTCGACGCTGCCGCGGTTGTGCTTGAGGTAGGTCACGAGCGCGTAGGAGGGCAACGA
>PXSU01000156.1 GCA_003022745.1 Halobacteriales archaeon SW_9_67_25 | reverse complement strand
TACACTTTCGACCTGACCTACGCGACCCCCGACAGGTCGCGTGCCTTCCGGAAAGAGCGGGCACTGACGAGTTTTACCGGGGGCACGCGGCACGCGGGCCGGACTGGACGTCTCCCCGGACGCCCTCGCCGTCGTCACAGAGGAGCTCGAAGGAGGCACGCAACGCGTATCAGTACACTGTTACCTCTCCCCGGGTCCAGATGGTCACGTGGGATTCTCCCGTGGAATCGCCACCCAGAACAGCGCTGTGATACCCGTCAGCCCGGCCAACAGCAGAAAGCCCGCGTCGAACAGTCCGGCGTCCGCGAACACGCCGATGACCGTCGAACCGGTCGCACCCAGACCGAAAAACAGCGTCCGCAACAGTCCCCAGCCCGTGCCCTGGACCGACGCTGGGAGTTCCCGCACCACGAACGCACTCACCAGCGGCCCGATAGCCACTCGCAGGCCGATCAGCGGGACCAGTACTGCCAGCGCCAACTGCCCCTCCAGCGGCGGCAGCGCCGCGACCGTCACTGTCGAGAGGACAATGAGGGCCAGGATTGTCCGGTGTTCGCCGTACTGGTCGGCGGCGTGGCCCGCGATGGGCTGGGTGATCGCGCTTACGACGAACAGCAGGCCGAACAACAGCGCGGACGACGAACAGCAGGCCGAACAACAGCGCGGCGAACCCCTGGTCCAGTCCCTTCAGTTCCACGAGGTAGGTGGGCAGGAAGGAGAGTAGCGCCTGGTATGTGAACACGAATGGGAAAAAGACGCCGCTTGCCAGCAGGATCGAGCGGTTCGACAGCGCTCCCGTTGTCCGCCGGACGGTTTCGCGCGCCGAGAGACGGTCCTCGCCCGCGGTCGGGGCCGTCGGCGGGCCGACCCACCACAGGGCCGCCGCGACGGCAAGCAGGGGTGGCACCAGCCACACCACCGCGAGGCGCCAGCCCCACCGCGTCGCGATGGTCGTCGCGACGTACGGGAGCGCGGCCGCGCCGATGCTCCCGGCTGCGAAGGTAACCCCGTAGGCAGTGCTGTCGGTTTCGGGGTAGGTCCGCGAGAGGAACATGTCGCGGGGCGTCCCGAAGAGACCGGCACCGGCCCCGAACAGCGCGCACGCACCCAGGAAGAGCACGAAGACGGGTGCCACGTAGAATGCAGCGAAACTGACCGCCCCGAGGATGGCACCCCCGAGGAGGAGGGTGCGCTCGCCTACCCGGTCGGCGGCGATGCCGGCAGGGAACTGCAGGCCCGCGTAGAGCAGCCACAGCACCGTCAGCGCGAACCCGGCGCTGGCGTTCGTGACCGCGAAGTCGGCCTTGACCTGCGGGAGGACGGCCGGCAAGAGCACCCGGAAGCCGTTGACGAACAGCCAGCCCGCCGCCACGGCCAGCAGCGTCCAGCCGCGGCCCTGCCCGCGCAACCCGTCGACTGTCTCGCGTATAGTGCTCATTGAACGGTACGTTCTGTCGCTCTCTGTGCCGTCTGGTTGCCTCCCGGCCTCTGACTACGCGACCGAAATCACTCCGTGGGTATGAATCTGTTTTCTCGACGGGAATGGTGGAATCACCCCGTCCGTCGGCAAGCAGGCGGCGGGAGTCGTCGGCCGCCAATCGATCAGGCAGGCCGCGTCACAGGCACTCGACTGTTCGTCGTCTGCGAGAGCCGCGAGAGCGTCACGAGGTTTCCTCTTTGTAGTGGTTGACCAGTGCTTGCATCGACTCCTTGGCGTCGCCGAAGAGCATACTCGCGTTGTCCTTGGCGAACAGAGGGTTCGGGATGCCCGAGAAGCCAGGACTGAGACTCCGCTTGTTGACGACGACCGAGCGGGCCTCCGAGACGTTCAGGACGGGCATCCCCGCGATGGGGCTGGAGTCGTCGGTGTTGGCCTTGGGGTTCACGACATCGTTAGCGCCCGTCACGATGACGAGGTCGGTCTGTGAGAACGTGGGATTGACTTCCTCGAGTTCCCGCATTTTCTCGTAGGGAACGTCGGCCTCGGCCAGCAGTGCGTTCATGTGGCCGGGCATCCGACCCGCGACGGGATGGATGCCGAACTCCACGTCGACGCCGTTCTCGTCGAGGAGCCCGACGAGTTCTGCGACGGCGTGCTGTGCCTGCGCGACGGCCATCCCATATCCGGGCACTATCACGACCCGCTGTGTGGTCTCCATGAGCATCACTACCTCTTCCGGGGACGTCTCGGTGATCTGTCCCTCGTAGATTTCGTCCATGTCCTCGCTCTCGGTTTCGCCCCCGAGACCGCCAAACAGGACGTTCCGCAGCGAGCGGTTCATCGAGTCGCACATGATGACTGTGAGGATGAGACCGGAGGCGCCGACCAGCGTGCCGGCGATGATGAGCACGGTGTTGTCCAGCACGAACCCCGTCGTCGCCGCGGCCAGCCCGGAGTAGGAGTTCAACAGAGCGATCACGACCGGCATGTCCGCGCCCCCGATCGGAACCACCAGGAAGACGCCGAGCACGGAGGCGGCCGCGACGAGCACCCAGTAGGAGGGGAGCCAGGGAGTGACCGGTGGCTGCCCGAAGATATCCGGCCGGACGATCAGGAAGAGTCCCGCGAGGACTGCCAGCAGGAGGAACAGTCCTTTCAGGGCATGGCCCGCATTCGGGCTGACCGGCGAGTCACCCACCACCCCGTGGAGTTTCCCTGCGGCCACCAGGCTCCCCCAGAAGGTCACCGACCCGATGATGCCGGCGATGGCGGCCGTCGTCGTCAGTCCGACCGAGAGCTGGGTGCCCGTGCCCAGCACGTCGATCAGTTCGGCACCGGCAACCAGCGCAGAGGCACCGCCACCGAAGCCGTTGAACAGGCCGACCAGCTGTGGCATCTCGGTCGTCTCGACGGAGACCGCGAGCCAGACCCCGACGGCACCCCCGACGAGCAGTCCGGCAGCCAGGACCACCGGGGAGAGGATCTCGAACCACAGGACCGTCACGAGAACAGCCAGGAACATCCCGCCCGCGGAGGTCGCGTTCCCGCGCGTTGCCGTCCGCGGGTGGGTCATGTCCCTGAGTCCCTGGATGAACAGGACGGCCGCGACCAGATACGTGAACTGGAGGACCGCCTCGGGCAGCCCGCCGAGCACACCCGCCATCAGTCTCTCCCCCCACGACTGAACTGGGCGAGCATGAAGTGACTCACGAGGTAGCCGCCGACGACGTTGATCGTCGCCATGACCACCGCGACGAAGCCAAGGACCGTCGCCAGCGTTGTCGACCCCGAGCCTGCAACCACGACCGAACCCAGCAGCGTGATCCCGGAGATGGCGTTGGCACCCGACATCAGTGGCGTGTGCAGGTTGGTCGGAATCTTCGTGATGACCTCGTAGCCGACGAACGCTGCCAGCACGAACAGCGTCAGATTCTCTACGAACGTCATGCGATTCCCCCCGGCGACGGGAGCCGCGTCAGTCGGTGGCCCGGCGTCGATTCACTAAACATCAGTCGCCTCTCCCGGGTCGGTGTCGGCCCTGTCTTCCGGCTCGTCAGTTCCCGAGTCATCGGTGTTCGTGTCCGAGTGGGCGTCATCGTCGCTATCGTCCTCGATGTGTGGATTGCGAACTGTTCCGTCGTGAACCAGTAGCGTCGAATCGACGATCTCGTCGGCGAGATCGACCTCGAGTTCACCCTCCGTCAGGAGGTTGTCGAGGACGTTCCGGAGATTGTTGGCGTACTGCTGGCTGGCGGTGTGGCTGACACGCGAGGGGAGATTCGTCGGGCCGAAAACGGTGACCCCGTCGTGGTGGACCGTCTCGCCGGCCACTGTCGGTTCACAGTTGCCCCCCGTCGGCGCCGAGAGGTCGACGACGACCGAGCCGGAATCCATCTGCTCGATCATCTCCGTCGAGACGAGTTCCGGCGCCGGCGCACCGGGAATGGCTGCCGTCGTGATGACAACGTCCGACTCGGGCACGACCTGTTGCATCTGTTTTCGTTGCTCGGCGTAGAACTCCTCGTCCATCTCCTGTGCGTAGCCCTCCTCGTCGCCGGAGTCCTCGGTTTCCAGATCCAGTTCCACGAAATCCGCCCCCAGGCTCTCGACCTCCCGCTTGACTTCGAGCCGGATGTCGTAGGCACGTGTCGAGGCACCGAGCCGTTCGGCCGTCGCGATGGCTTTCAGACCGGCGACGCCGGCCCCGATAACGAACACCTCCGCGGGCTGGATGGTCCCGGCAGCGGTCATCTCCATCGGGAACACTCTCGGGGATTCCGCTGCTGCCACGAGGACTGCCTTGTACCCGGCGATGCTGGCCTGTGACGACAGCGCGTCCATACTCTGTGCACGGCTGATCCTGGGCATCAGTTCCAGCGAGAACACGCTCAGGTTCCGGGCTGCCAGTTCGGAAAGCGTCTCCTCGGCAATCTCGTAGGGCGCGAACAGCCCGACTGCCACCTGGCCGTCGCGGTAGGGATACATCTCCCTGTCCCCCGTCCCGGGTCCACGAACGTGGAAGACGACGTCGCCACGTTCGAACACGGATTCCCGGTCCGCGAGAACCTCACAGCCGACTGCCTCGTACTGGTCGTCGCTCCAGTGTGCGGCCTCGCCGGCGCCCGTCTCGACGACGACCTCGTGGCCGGCCCCGATGAGCCCCTCGGCGACTGGCGGGATCAGCGCGACTCGATTCTCCTCGTCTGGCGTCTCTGCAGGAATGCTGATGATCACGGGGTTCATCGTCACATAGGCCGCATCATACAAAAAATGAGGTACGAATCGGGCGGTGACTCCGGACCGGTTTCGGAGTTACAGGACGTCCTCGACGTGGTCGGCGACTTCCTCGGGCGTGTCACCGACGGGGACGCCGACACCTTCGAGGGCGTCGATCTTCGACTCGGCAGTGCCGGTCCCGGACCCGGAGACGATGGCGCCGGCGTGGCCCATCCGCTTGCCCGGGGGCGCAGTCCGGCCGGCAATAAAGCCCGCGACGGGGGTGTCCATGTACTCGCCGATGAACCTGGCGGCCTCTTCCTCGTCCTGGCCGCCGATCTCGCCACACATCACGACGGCGTGGGTGTCGCGGTCGGCCTCGAACAGTTCGAGCGCGTCGATGAAGTCCGTCCCGATGATGGGGTCGCCGCCGATGCCGATGGCCGTCGACTGGCCCAGCCCCCGGTTCGTGAGGTTGTCGACGATCTGGTAGGTGAGCGTCCCGGACCGGGAGACGAGTCCGACGTTGCCCGACGAAAAGATGTTCCCGGGGAGGATGCCCAGTTTCGCCGCGCCGGGCGTGATGACCCCCGGGCAGTTGGGCCCGACGAGGTGCGTGTCGGTCTCCGCCTCGGCGCGCTTGACGCGGGCCATGTCCTGGGTGGGGATACCCTCGGTGATAGCGACCACGAGGTCGAGCGGCGCGTCCAGCGCCTCGAACAGCGCGTCCGCCGCGAAGGCCGGCGGGACGAACACGACCGACGCGTCCGCGTCCGCCGCGCGGGCCGCGCGGTCGACCGTGTCGTAGACTGGCACGCCCGCAACCTCCTGGCCGCCCTTGCCCGGGACCGCGCCAGCCACGACGTTCGTGCCGTAGTCGAGCATCTGCTCGGTGTGGAACTTCCCCTCGCCGCCCGTGATGCCCTGCACGACAACGCGGGTGTCCTCGTCGACGAGTACACTCACGCGAACCACCTCCTGGTGAGTGGGACGTTGTCAGTCGCAGCCGAGCGAGCACCGCGAGCGACGGACCGTCCGACAGAACTCATGCGGACACCTCCTGGGCGGCCGCAACGGCAGCCTGGACGGCCGCTTCCAGCGTCGCCTCGACCTGGACGAGGTCGGTGTTCAGTATCTCCATGCCCGCATCGGATTTCGTCCCGGCGAGTCGGACGATGACCGGCTTGGGAATCTCCTCGAACTGTTCGAGGGCGTCGTTGATGCCGGTGGCGACCTCGTCGCCGCGGGTGATGCCCCCGAAGATGTTGAACACCACGGCGTCGACGTTCTCGTCGGAGAAGACCATATCGAGCGCGTTGGTGACCCGCTCGGCCTTGGCGCCGCCGCCGATGTCCAGGAAGTTCGCGGGCTCGCCGCCGTAGTAATCCACGAGGTCCAGGGTGGTCATCACCAGGCCGGCGCCGTTGCCGATAATGCCGACGTTACCCGACAGGCGCACGTAGTCGAAGCCGTACTCGTTGGCCTTCGCCTCGAGGTCGTCCTCGGCGGCCTCTTCCTCCATCTCCGCGAGGTCTGGCTGGCGAAAGAGAGCGTCCCCGTCGATGTTGAGGACGGCGTCGGCCGCGACCACCTCGTCGTCGGCCGTGACCATCAGGGGGTTGATCTCGGCGTCGCTGCCGTCCCGCTCGTCCCACAGGTCGTACAACGTCCGCAGAATAGAGGCGACGTCCCCGGCGACGGCGCGGTCGACACCGGCGTCGTAGACGGCTTTGCGCGCCTGGTAGGGGAACATTCCGAACGCAGGGTCGACGTGTTCGCGGGCGATGGCGTCGGGTTCGGAGGCGGCGACCTCCTCGATGTTGACCCCGCCCCGCGTCGAGACCATGGCGACCGGCCGGCCGGCCCCCCGGTCCATCGTCACGCCGACGTACAGCTCGTTCGTGAAATCGACTGCCGACTCAACGAGCACGCGCTCGACCAGGTAGCCCTTGAGGTCCATCCCGATGATGGACTCGGCCGCCTCCCGGGCCTCGCTCTCGTCCCCGACGATCTCGATGCCGCCCGCCTTCCCGCGGCCGCCGACGTGGACCTGGGCCTTGATGGCACAGGGATAGCCGACCGTCTCCGCGGCGGCGACCGCCTCCTCGACAGTGCTCGCGAGTTGGGCGTCCGGCGTCGGAATGCCGGCATCCGCGAACACCTCTTTGGCCTGGTATTCGTGTAGTCTCATGCGTCTCAGTGCGGATCTGGCAGGCGCATAAATCTCCCCTTTCTCGGTGACCCGCGAACCACTCGGCGGGCGTGGGTTCGACGCCCGCCTCCGCCGTTCCGGGCGGGACAGGTGGCGTCTCCCCGCCCCGGAACGGATTTGTTCCTCGCGGTCCGACCGCCGGTATGGTCGGGGTCTCGGACGCAGTTTACATTGACTTGCCGGACCGCGAGGTTTTCGGGTTCCTCGACGACCCGCACAACCACGTCGATATCCCCCCGAGTCTCGTCGCCGTCGAGGGCGCCCAGCCCCTCGACAACGGTGGGAAGCGTGCCGAGTTCGTTTATACTTGTCGACGGAACGGTTGATAGAATTCGCCGTGTCGCAGCCCGGTGAATATCTATCAGGGATTCCGTCGACCAGTATACGGCATCGCGGGCGTGAAACTGTCCGGAGAACTCGTCCAGACCGTCCACGAACCCGGGGACCGGATGACGTTCGAACTCAGGGGGCAACTTCCGGGCGAAATCGACATCCGCCTCGAACCGTCCGGGGAGGGAACCCGCGTGACCTACGCCGCCGAGTACGAGATTCCCGGCCGCGTCCTCTCGCGGGTCGCGGAGCCGTTCGTCCGACAGTACAACGGACGGGAGTTGCGGACCGTCCCCGAGAACCTGCGCACACGGCTCGAAGGCGAACCGACGACGGAGTGACCGTCGACCGGAGCTGTCGCCACCCCGGGCAAACTGAAGGACGAACTTTCAATATGGCCGACGTGAAAGTGAAAACTGGACGATGCCAATCCAGGAAGACCTCAAGGACGCGATCGAAGAGGGACGTGAGGATGTCGTGCGCGTGCTGGCCGAACACCGGGTGGTTCCGGTGACCGTCGAGTACGAGACCTCGGACCTTCTCGGGGGGTCGAAGACGCCCGACTTCGAGTTCCAGCGCCAGGACGAGTCGGAGAGCGAACACGTGGCCGATCGACAGACCCGGCGGCTGGTCGTCGACACGCTGGGGATGACGTCCGAAGCGGAGTGTGAGGAGGTCCAGGAAGAGATCAGAGCCCACGATAACTGGGGT
>PXSU01000155.1:7768-16960 GCA_003022745.1 Halobacteriales archaeon SW_9_67_25 | reverse complement strand
ATGAACCCCGCCTTCCAGCCCTCTCGGCGGATGTGTCTCAGGGCGTTTGCCATCCGCTCATGCACGTCTGCCTGCTCGCGGGACATCAGTTACACTCCGGTTCCTGTGAGTTATTTCCCTTGTTACAGAGACTGTTCAGGTCGGATTCGAATTTGTCCGCTTCACTCTGCCAGAAATCGACGTCGTTCTCCAGACTCGAAATCTCCGAGTTTTTCTGGTCGACCGTATCTTCGAGATCCGATATCGTTTGGTCTTTCTCGTCCAGTTGGGAGTTGAGGTCGTCGACGTCGTTCTGGAGGTTGTCGCGGGCGTTCTCGAGGTTGGAGACGCGCGACTGGAGGCTGTCCCGGATGTCTTCCAGTTCTGAGACGCGGTCCCTGGCTTCCGAGAGTTCCTGTCGCGTGTTGGCCAGCTGGCGCTCGGTCTCGTCTAGCTGTCCCTCGGTTCTGTTGAGTTGCGTCGACACCTGGTCGACGTCCTCGGTTCGGGTCTCCAGGCGGTTTTCGAGTTCGTCGATCCGCTCGCGGGCCTTTTGAAGTTCGGTCTCGGTTTCGTTCAACTGCCCGGCGAGGTTCTGGTTTTTCGACTGGAGGGCGTCGTTTTCCTGGCGGACCTCCTGGGCGGAACTCTGGTAGAGGACCGTGGCACCGGCCGTGCCCGCGACGACGAGGACGACCAGCACGAACAGGCCGGCGTTGATGCTGCCGCCGAGTACACTCATGTCAGACCACTCTCAAGGGTGGTCCGGCCCCGATACACTTGAAGCCGCCGGAACCCGACCTCCAGGGCGAAGGCAAGCAGGGCCAGCAGCAGCGCCACCCAGTCCCAGGACTCGCGGACGCTGCGGATCTCGGTGGACCGTTCCTGGGCGAGTCTGGCGATGGCCTCGCCGTCGTCGGTCTCGAAGCTCTGACCGCCGGTCGCGCGGACGAGCGCGTTCAGTTCCCGGCTGGTGCCAAAGCGCCCGTACTCGCTGGGGTAGTTGGCAGCGTAGGTCGCATTCAGGACCTCACCGTACCCGGCACTCCCGGGCGTGAACTCCCCCTCGTAGGTGCGCTCGGCGACCTGCCGGAAGCTGACCTCCGGCGCTGTCGGGCGCTCCGCGCCCCGGTAGGTGAGCGTCGCCGGCTCGCCGACGCGGGCGTCGCTGACCCGTATCACGCCGGTCGATTCCCGGGCAGGGTCGCCGATAGCGAAATTGACCGACTTCGTGACCACGAGTGAGTCGGGCTCTTCGAGCAGTCCGCCGAGCGTGCCGTCGTTGGCGTAGGCGGTGATCGAGACGGCCCGTCCGAGGCCGAACCGCCAGGACGCGATTGCGGGCGTCCCGTCGGCCGTCGCGACCTGGTAGTCGGCGCCCGACTTGACCGCCACCTCGTTCGCCCGGCGAGAGTTGGCCGTCAGTTCCACCCCCGACGTGATGAACGTCCCCGGCGTGACGATGGTAAGCCCGTCACCCTGGAACTGCCGGGACGCCGACCCGAAGAGGAGACGCAGGCGACTCCGCTCGTCGGCGTTGAAGTACGACCCGCCCGACTCCTCGGCGATGCGCCGCATGACCGGGACGTTCACCCGCTGGGCAGCACCGACCCCGATGATGCGCCGCCCCTCGCGGCCGAGCTGGTTCGCGACCACCACGGGCCGTTCGGAGTTGGCGACGAAGCCGTCGCTGAGCAGGATGATCGTCCCGCGTCGGTCGCCGAGCATCTCGTCTGCGCCGAGCAGCCCGTTGGCGATGTCCGTTCCGGGCTTGTCTTCGGGCTGGAGCCGGCGGATACGGTCGGCCATCTCCTCGCGGCTCCCGCCCAGTTCCTGGATTTCGGCCACGCGGTAGGCGTCGCTCCCGAACGCCACGAGGCCGACCCGGTTGGCGTCACCGAGCTGGTCGAGGATGTCCAGCGCGATACCCTTCTGGACGTCCAGGTCTTCCCGTGTGCTCCCCGAGATGTCGACGAGCAGGACGATATTCGTGGCCCCGCCGGTCGCCTCGCCGACGCGGACGGGCAACAGCGACGCGATAGGGGACTGGCCGTACCCCCCCGACTCGTAGGCGTTGTCGCCGCCGACCGAGACCAGCCCGCCGCCGCTGATGACGTGCTCCTGGAGTGTGCTGACGTTCCCGAGGCGGTCGGCCGGGATGTCCTGCACCACGACGGCCGAGCCGAGATAGCCACGGAGGGGATACTCCCCCTGGGCCACGTACAGGACATCGGGCTTCTCGACGACGCGAACGGTGTGATAGAAGACGTCGTTGCGGCCGTAGATGTCGTCGCTCTCTATGGTCGCGGTCACGCGGTGGGTGCCCCGCTCCTCGAAGGTCTGATTCACCCGGATCCGGTTGCCCGCTGCCAGGTTCTCCTCGCGAACAGTCTCGCCGTCGACCGAGACTGTGACCGGAACGGGGTCCTCGGCCTCGACGCCCGAGAGGGAGACAACGAACTCGCTGGAGAGCCCGATAGTGACAGTCGAGGGACCGGACAGCGAGACGACCCGTTCGGTCCGGTCGGGCGAAGTGTCGACGGTACTGACAGTTGTGTTGAGACTGGCAGCGGCCTCGGCGGCGGTCTGCAGGCTTCGACCGGTCGTGACCTGGCCGTCCGAGAGCACGACGACTGTCCCGTTCTCCCGGAGGTTCGCCACGATTCCGTCACCCACCCGCGAGTCGGTGCCGCTGCCCACAGTCGCCCGCGTGACCGGGACACCTTCGGCCTCGACGTCCGCCACCAGGTCCGCGGTCACGTTGGGATAGACACCCATGCTCTCCGATTCGTCGGTCAACAGCGTCACACGGGGCTCGCCGGGCGTCTCGCGGGTCTGGACGGTGTATGGTCCCATCGCCGCGACGACCAGCAGGATCACGATGACCAGACGGCTCAGGAACAGGAGTCTGCGACTCCGGGCCGAGGCCGAGCGGTCGCCGCCGTCACGGAAGACGAGATACGCGAGTAGCAGGGCAGCCACCGGGAGCACTGCGAGGGGCCAGAGGTGTTCGACCCCGACGGTCAGCCCCTCGGCGAGTCCGTAGGAGACCATCAGAGGTCACCCCGCCGGCGGAGGTAGCCGAGTTCGGCCACCACGAACAACAGTGCACCGACGACCACGAACTCTGTCAGCGGCCGGGGCACGGTTCGCTCCTCCTCGGTGACGACGGCACCGACCTCGTCGCCGCGGTCGCTGATCGGGGCCACACCCACGTCCGATTCGCGCTCCGAGAGCAACGACGCGCTTCGACGTCGCGTCCCGGTCGCGTAGATTCCCGCGTCGGCCAGTTCGGTCCGTGACCCCGACAGCTGTCCCGCGGGCCCCTCGATGGTCTCGGCGTCGAACCGGAGCGTGTCGCCGGTCTCGCGGTTCAGCGCCGTGAGCGGTTTGCGGTCGGCCAGGAAGAAGGCCGCCCGCTTCCAGAAGACAGGGTACTGGGCGTTGAACTTGAAACTGGACGACTCCTCGATGTAGCCGTAGTACAGCACCCGCCCCTCGCCCCGGCTGGCGGTCGCAATCAGTGGCGTCCCGTCGCGCAGTGCCACCAGGGCCTCCCCGGACCGTAGCGTGCCGGCGACGTACTCGTCGGGTGCCTGGAAACTGATTCCCCGCGTCAGGTCGGTTTCCGCGGTCTGCTGGATAGTCGCCGCCTGGGAGAGTCCCGCTGGTTCGAGGAGGAGCAGGTCGCCGTACTCCTCGGGGAACGACTCCTGGGCCTGGATGGCGACGCCACCGCCGTCTGCGAGCACGTCTCGGCCGGTCTCGACGTTCCCCGGGAGCAGCGAGTCGGGCTCGACGTTGCTGTAGACGACGACGTCGAACTCGCCCTCGATGGCACCCGGCGGCGTCTCGACGGTGAGATCGACCTGGTCATTGACCTCGAAGGCTGTCGTCAGAAAGCGGTTCCGGTCGTTCGTGACGACCAGCACGTCGACGGTCGGGTCCGACGGGGCGGCCAGATAGGCGGTGTCGTCGGTGGCGAAACTGTCACCCGGCGAGAGTTGCGCTCGGCTCGTTCCAGCGGGGACGGGGACGGTCACGGTTGCGACGTCACCCGCACCGAGGTCGACCTCCCGCTGGCTGTCGCCCAGACTGACGGTCCGCGTCACCGGACTGTCGCCGAAGTTCTTCACCGAGAGGGTCACCTCGGCGCCCGAGAACCGGCGGTCGACGAATCCGACGTTGGTCTCGCCGCCGCGGTCGAACTGGCGGAGGTCGACGCTGATGCCCCGCGCCCGGAGTGTCGCGACAGCATCCGTCCAGCCCTCGCCAGCGAAGTCGCTCAGGACGACGACGCGGGCGTCCTCGCCCACGATGGTGCCGGCCTGTGCGATAGCGGACCGCAAATCCCCCGGGGCATCACTGACGCGCAACCCACCCAGCGTCTCCCGGGCGTCGCTTGGTGACCCGCGCCTGAGTGCCACCGTCCCCCGGCCGACAGTCGTGACGACCGACGTCCGCTGTGTCACCTCCGCGTCGGCTTCGGACAGCGCGCGGTCGAACCGGGTGTCCCCGTCCGCAGCGGTCGCCATGCTCGCGCTCGTATCGACCACGAGGACAGTTTCGGTAACTGCCTCGCGCTCGGAGACCGGGACGTAGGGGGTGGCCAGCGAGACTGCGATCAGCAGGATGATAAGTAACTGCAAGAGTAACAGGAGGCTCCGCGAGAGCTGTTCGAGAAGCGGTGTCGTCGACTGCTGGCGCTCCTCCTCGGTGAGAAACCGGAAGGTCGGTAACTCCACCCTGCTCGGGTCCGGCCGGATCAGATACAGGAGGACCAACGGCACCGCCACGGCCAGGGCTGCGAGACCGAGGGGCGAGAGGAAAAACTGCTGGAGGACCATACCCACGCAGACGCCGGGCGCCTTTTTCGGTTTTACGTTCGGAAATGATGTCGGACGAACATCACTGGAGGAACAACTCCGCGGTCTCGCGCAGCACCGACTCCGCACGCTCGACGTCGCGACGGTCGACGTACTCGCGGTCGGCGTGGGCGACGGGGCCGGATTCGTCGGCCAGCACGCCAGGGCCGAACACGACTGTCGGTGCCCTGGCCGCGAAGTACGACGCCTCCGTCGCGGCGCCGAAGGGCCGTGTCTCGCCGGCGCCGGCATCTTCGAGGCTCCGGACGATCCGTGCGTCCGGGTCCGTCCGGAAGGCCTCCGGATGTGGTATGTCCGAACGGAGCAGCGAGACCGACACCTCCACCCCCTCGGGTCCCGTCCGACGGAGGTGACGCTGGAGGCCCGTGACGAATCCGCCGGCAGTCTCGGGCGGGACACTCCGCCTGTCGAACCTGATGGTACACTCTGCCGGCACCTGATTTATCGCCTCGCCCCCGGAGACGAGTGACGGCACGAGGGTCGGTCGACCCAGTACTGCGTGTGTGCCCGGGCCCTGCTCCTCGTCGTAAGTGTCCATCGCGCGGAGGACCGCACACGCCGCGCGGATGGAGTTCGTGCCCTCATCAGGGTCGGCGGCGTGGGCACTCTCCCCCCTGACGGTGACCGACCCCTCGAACTGGCCCCGGGCAGCGACACAGGCGTCCAGCCCGGTCGGTTCGCCGACGACTGTACTGTCGGCGTCCAGCCGCTCGGCGAGGGTGGCTCCGCCGACCTGCGTGGTCTCCTCGTCCGGGGAGAGTGCGAGCGTGAGCCGCCCGCTTCCCGGGGACGCTGCCAGGAACGCCTGGACCATCGCAGCAAGCGGGCCCTTCGCGTCGCAGGCACCACGACCGTAGACCACGTCCCCCTGGTCCCGGTACTCGACGCGTGGGGGGACGGTATCAATATGCGTGTTGAAAACGAGATGTGGACTCCCCGTGCCACGGGTCGCAACGACCGTTCCCACCTCGTCGACGCTGGTTTCGACGCCGGCCCCTTCGAGCGTCTCGACGACCAGGTCCCGCATCGCCGTGACGTCCTCGTGTGACGGGGTCCGGACGGCGTCGCGGAGAAAGGAGTCGACGTCGAAAGGCACTGACTCGATAGTGTGACGGCGTTCACATACCGATTTCGTTCGAGACTACCCCGTTGGCCCTTCTCCAGTCAGCCAGTGTGTCACGGAACGATCCGGTACGAGCCACGTCTCCTGCTACGAGCGATACCAGCCGGGATTCCACCGGTTCAGCACGTAGAATCCGGCCGTTGCAGAAGCAATCCCCACGAGTGAAACGATGACGCTGTTGGTCAGCCGTTGTATCCCACTCATCTCGGAGCCATACCAGGCGAACACAGCAAGGATGGTCCCGACTACTACGATGCTCGTAACTTCTTCTCTGTGGAGGGTGGCCATACGTCCTGAATATCCGCGTCGGTGGATACATAACCGGGTAGTGTTTCGGGTGCTGAGACGGCGTGACCGATTGTATCACAGGCCGGTCCCCGGCTACTCGACTTCGAGTCGCACCAGGTCCTCGAACGTCTCCCGGCGGCGGGCGACTCTCGTCTCGGAGCCGTCGAGTGCGACCTCGGCCGGGCGTGGCATCGAGTGGAAATTGCTCGCGAGTTCGTAGCCGTAGGCACCGACGTTGCCGATGGCCAGCAGGTCGCCCCGCTGTGGGGCGGCAAGCGGACGGTCGGTACAGAAGACGTCCGCGCTCGTACAGCAGGGGCCGCCGACGGACACCGACCGCGCCTCCCGCCGGGGTGCCGAGACGTTCCGTATCGGGTGGTAGGCGTCGAACATCGCCGGACGGATCATGGTCGCGAGCGACGCGTCGACGCCGACGACGGTCGTCGAGGGCGCCTCCTTCACCGTGTTGACCTCGGTGAGGAGACAGCCCGCGTCGGCGACGATGTAGCGGCCGGGTTCGAGGACGACCCTCGCGTCGAGGGGCTGGACTGCCGACCACACCTTCTCCCCGACTGCCGCCATATCGAGTGGTTGCTCGTCTTCGCGGTAGGGTACCCCGAATCCACCGCCGAAGTCGACGAATTCGAGGTCGCCGACCGTGCGGGCCATCTCTGCTACCACGCCGAGCGCGCGGCAGTGGTCCGCCAGGTCCGCCTGGAGAACGCCGCTGCCCACGTGGGCGTGAATCCCGACGAGGTCGAACCGCGAGCGCACCGACTCGGCGACCCCGGGGACGTCCTCGTACGGGATGCCGAACTTCGCGTCCTTGCCGGTCGCGACTTTCTCGTGGTGACCAGTCCCGATACCGGGGTTGATGCGGATTGCGACCCGGCCGTCGTAGCCCCGTGCTGCGAGCCGGTCGAAGGTGTCTCGCGCCCCGGCAGTGATGGTCAGGCCCGGGTTGTCCGCGGCCAGTTCGACGGCGTAATCGAGGTCCGCGCCGGGAGGGTTGACGGCCGTGTACTGGAGTGCGTTCGGGTCGCTCCCGGCCCGGATGGCACGCCCGAGTTCGCCGGCTGCTGCACACTCGATGTCGACACCGATGTCGAGCAGCGTCGACAGCACGGCCGCTCCGGTGTGTGCTTTCGCGGCGTACTTGATTTCGGCCTCGTGAAAGGCCGCCGCGAAACGCCTGTAATTCCCGGGAGTCGCCGGACCGCCGGGGAAGACGAGTGGGTGGCCATTGCCTGTCTGTCGGCTCCGCCACGATTGAATGTATTGGTTCCCACCGATGCCGGCGACCACACTGTCGACAGTAGCTGTACGCACCCTCGTTGTGCATGCCACAGCCCACGCAGGGAATGCCGTGTCCGGCCGTTCCCCGGTTCATCGTCCGGCGTGTCGACTCGACTTCCTCGACCAGCGAGTAGCGTTCGAGCAGTCGGAACGGAAGCCAGCCCAGCAGGGCGGCCAGCACGCAAATGAGCAAATAGGAGGCAAACGGCACCCAGGGACCCATGCCGCACTGTTGGGTCCGGAGGGACAAAAGTTCGGTGGCGGGTTCCGGCGACTGCAGCGGCCCGCTCGGCAGCCAGGGTGTCACTCACGGAGCGCGTCCTCGCGTTCGGTGGCCTCGAGCGTGTCCGCTTCGATGTCGGTCGCCACGACGGCTGGCTTGTATGCCCCGCCATCGAAGAGGTCGTGGTCACCGACCGAGGATTCGACGTAGCGCGTGAACGCGCGCCGCTCTGGAGGCAGGCGGCCGTAGAGGACCCGCTCATCGACGAGGTCGTAGACCGGGATTCGGGGCGTGAGGAGCGTGTTCTCGCCAACGACGCTGTTCTCACCGACGACGAACCCGGAGGTGACCCGGCAGCCGGCACCGAGCGAGACGCCGTCCTCGACGACGACGGGTGCTGACTCGACCGGTTCGAGGACCCCTCCGATCAGCGTGTTCGCGCCGAGTTTCACGTTCTCGCCGATTTGCGCGCACGAGCCGACGGTATCACAGGAGTCAACGAGCGTTCCATCGCCGACGTGGGCCCCGATGTTCACGAAGGACGGACTCATCATGATGACATCCGAGCCGAGGTAGGCACCCCGGCGGACGGTCGTGCCGTCGGGGGTGTTGCGCGATCCCCGCTCGCCCAGACCGTCGGTATCGAGCACCGGGAGGACGTCGTTGTACGTGACATCCCCGTACTCATAGCCGGAGATCGACCGGAGGCTGAAGTTCAGGAGGATGCCGTGCTTGACCCACTGGTTCGCGTGCCATTCGCCGTCCGTTTTCTCGGCGGCTCTGACCGACCCCTCCTCGAGTGCGGCCAGAAAGTCGGACAGTACCGACAGCTCCTCCCTGCCGGCGTCTGCCGGTGACAGTCCGTCCTCGTACCGGTGCCACAGATCCCCGATAGCGGATCGAAGACTCATGTCTCACACTGGACGGGCCCGGGTTATCGGTTCTCCGGTTCGCAGCGAGTTTGGAGCCAGCCGGGCGACTCACGGCGCCAGGGCACGGTAGCTGACAGATGTCAGACGTAGTTTAATATACTGCGGTGACCAGATTGTGTGTAATGGAGACCCGTCTTCGTTCGGTCAATCGGAGCGAACAACAGACCGGGGACCGCGAAATCGATTCCGGAGTGAGCGAGAGTGGCCCCAAGATAAATTACAGGACGGGACCGTACGTTCAGCAAATATGAAACTTGCTACAATCGGTGTCGGCAACGCCGGCAGCAAAATACTGGATCACATGCTCGAGTTCGAACAGCAGACCGGCCGCAATCTCTGTCGACACTCCATGGCGATCAACACCGCCCGGACCGACCTTGCTAAACCAGACCACGTCCCCGACGACCGTCGGTTCCTGATCGGGGAGACACACCAGGAGGCCAAGGGCCACGGCGTCGGCGGGGA
>PXSU01000155.1:0-7736 GCA_003022745.1 Halobacteriales archaeon SW_9_67_25 | reverse complement strand
CCGGTCGTCATCGACGAACTCAACGCGATGTACGACGAACCGGTCTACGGGGTCGCCGTCCTCCCGGGCAAGTACGAGGGGGGGCGGCCGGCACTGAACGCTGCCCGTTCGCTGCAATCGTTCGTCGAGAAGGTCGACAACCTGGTCGTGTTCGACAACGACGCCTGGCGGGCGCGCGAACAGACGATAGAGGAGGGCTACGAGGAGATGAACGAGGAACTGGCCACACGGATCGTGACACTGCTCGCGGCCGGGGAGCGTGACATCTCGGAAATCGCCGAGAACGCAATGGACTCCAGCGACATCATGCGGACACTCGACACTGGCGGTATCTCCTCGATCGGCTACGCGAAGACACAGGTCAACGAACACGGCGGCATTCTCGGGCGCTTCCGGGAGGACGGAAGCGATCCCACGGACGGTGCCGGCGACGCGGCGAAGATCAAGGGCATCGTCCGGCGGGCGGTCAACTCCCGGCTGACCCTCCCCTGCGAGGTGTCAAGCGCAGAGCGGGCGCTGATCGTCCTGTCGGGGGCCCCCGAGGCGTTCTCGCGGAAGGGACTCGAGGAGGCACGCCGGTGGCTCGAACGGGAGGCCGACACCGTCGAAGTGCTCGCCGGGGACGACCCGCGCGAGGGGTCGACGGCCATCGCGGCGGTCGTGTTGCTCTCGAACGTGACGGAGACGCCGCGGATCGACGAGATCCAGTCCCAGGCTGTCGACGCACAGGACAAGATCAGAGAGCAGGAGTCGGTCCGCGAGGAGGAGATACAGGACCTGATCACCGACGACGACGACGAACTCGACCCGGTCATCTAAGGCGTCCCGATGAAGCTCTCACGCAGGTCACACCAATGAAATTCGGACTCGTCGGTGCGGGCGCTGCCGGAGGCAGGATCGTTGACCGGATGCACGGACTCGAGGGCACTCGCGAGCGAACGTTCTCGGAGGGCAACGCCTTCGTGTTCGACACCTCGCCGGAGGCCTTCGAGGAGTACGCGTCGGTCCCTGCAGACAGGCAGATACTGCTCGGGGATACCCACCCGGACGTCAGGGGCGAAGGCACCGGGGGCGATATCGACACCGGGGCGGACGTCGCGCGCGAGGAGAGCAACGAGATCTACAGGGAGTTCGACGGCGTCGAGACGAACGCCCTGGACGCGATTCTCCTGGTCGCGGGGCTGGGTGGCGGCACCGGCGGCGGTGTGGGGCCGGTGTTGCTCGAACACCTGCAATCGATCTACGAGGTTCCGGTCTACGCGCTGGGGATTCTTCCCCACGACGGGGAGGGCGATGAGCGATCCCTGAACGCGGCACGGTCGCTCCCGTCGTTCGTTTCGGAGGCCGAGAACGTCCTCCTGTTCGACAACGACGCCTGGCACACCGGGGAGGGGTCGCTCGAGGAGCGCTATCCCGAGTTGAACGACGAACTGACGAGGCGTGTCGTGTCGGCACTCGCTGCGGGCGAACTCGACGGCGCGTCCGTGGCCGAAAACCGGATCGACTCCAGCGACATCATGCGAGCCCTCGGTACCGGGGGCGTCTCCTCGGTCGGCTACGCGTCGACAGACATCGGGACCGACACGGGACTGCTGGCCTGGCTGCGGTCGCTACTTGGCACCGACCAGGAAGAGGAGGAGACCGACGCTGCCAGGACGAACTCGCTCGTCCGGCGGGCGGTCAACTCCCGGCTGACCCTGCCCTGTGAAATCGCAAGCGCCGAGCGGGTGCTGGTCGTGCTGTCGGGGCCGCCGAGCGCGTGCTCGCGCCGCGGGTTCGAGAGTGCCCGCTACTGGCTCGAAGAGGAAGCCGACACGGTCGAAGTGCTCGCCGGGGACCAACCCCGGCCTGGTTCCTCGCGCCTCGCCGCGTCGGTCATCCTCTCGAACGTCACGGAGGTTCCGCGCGTAGATGAATTGCAATCGCGGGCCGTGGCATTCCAGACCGGGGAGTGACAGTAGCCAGTATCAGTCGCCGCCAGCCCCGATGACGTCGCCGAAATCGTACAGTCCCGGCTCGCGTCCGTCGAGCCAGACCGCAGCGTCGATGGCGCCGGCGGCGAACACCGCACGGTCCCCGGCGCGGTGAGCGATGGTCAACACCTCGTCGTTGTCCGCGAGCGTGACCTCGTGTTCCCCCCGGATGTCGCCCGCGCGCCGCACGAGGACGCCGACCTCGTTTTCCGTCCGTGGCTGGATACCCTCCCGGCCGTAGACTGGGTCGAACTCGCGGTGCTCGCCGACCGCCTCGAGGATGGTGTAGGCGGTGCCGCTGGGGGCGTCCTGTTTGCCGTTGTGGTGGGTCTCCAGCAGTTCGACGTCGTACCCGGGCAGCGCCTCCAGGGCGGGGCCGAGCGCCCGCAACAGTGCCTGGATGCCCCGCGAGAAGTTCGCCGCCAGCAGGAGGGGCGTCGCCTGCCCGGTCTCCTGGAGGACTGCGAGCTGGTCGTCCGCGAAGCCCGTGGTCCCCGAGGCGAGGGCGACGTCGGCAGACGCACACGCCCCTGCGAGAGAAACCGTCGCCTCCGGCACCGAGAAGTCCACGATAGCGTCGGGGTCGTGGGTGGCCAGAGCGTCCTCGGTCGACTCCGGGGAGTACAGCGGAACGCCCGGGTCGGCACCGACCTCCTGCGCGTCGGCGCCGGGAGCGATCCCGAATTCGACCGTCACGTCCTCGCGCTCGCGGGCAGTCTCGACGACCGCGCCCCCCATGCGGCCCGTCGCGCCGTTGACCCCCAGCGACGTCATCGTGCCTCCACCGGTTCGAGGTCTGCCAGCACGTCCGCCAACCCCTCGCGGTTCTCCTCACGGAGATCGGTCAACGGCGGCCGGACCGTATCGGGCATGTGTCCCCGGATCCCCATCGCGGCCTTGACCGGGATGGGGTTCGTCTCCCAGAACAGTGCACGGAACAGCGGCCCGAGTTCGTGGTGGTACTCGCGGGCAGTCGCGTAGTCACCGTCCAGGGCGGCCCACACGAGGTCGTCCATCCGCCCGGGTTCGACGTTGGCCGCGACGCTGATACAGCCCGTCCCGCCGACAGAGAGGATGGGTAGCGTCTCGCCGTCGTTGCCCGAGAGCACGTCGAACTCCGCCTCGCGGGTCCGTTCGACGATCTCGCTGACCCGGTTCAGGTCACCGCCGGCGGCCTTGTATCCCCGGATGTTCTCGTGGTCCGCGAGGCGGGCGACCGTCCCCGGTTCGATGTTCCGGCCCGTCCGGGAGGGGACGTTGTAAACGATCTGGGGCACGTCGATCTCGTCGGCGATTGTCGTGTAGTGGTCGAACAACCCCTCCTGTTCGGGCTTGTTGTAGTACGGCGAGATGAGCAGCAGTGCGTCGGCGCCGACGTCCGCTGCTCGCCGGGACAGGGAGAGGGCTTCGCTGGTGTTGTTCGAACCGCTCCCGCCGATAACCGGGATATCGACGGCGTCGGCGACCGCCCCGATCACATCGACGTGTTCGTCGTGGCTGACGGTCGCGGACTCGCCGGTCGAGCCCATCGGGACGAGGCCATCCACGCCCGCCGATTCGAGGCGCCGGGCGTCCGCGCGGAGCGTTTCGAAGTCGATGCTGCCGTCGTCGTGGAAGGGCGTGCACATCGCGGGGTACACGCCACCGAACGTATCGTAGTCTGTCATGTGTGGGTTCTCGGGTCTGGTTGCGGTGTGAGAGACGGTGCCTGCCGCTGGGTCGGTCACCAGCACGGCCCGGAACAGGCTCGCCACGCCTGCACCGAGCCCGGCCTACCGTTTGCGCTTGGCAGAAAAGCGACCGCCACGCACTGCTTTCCGGACGGGACTTCCCCGAGAGAACGGCGTGGCGCATCGCATACCCGACAGACTGTGAGGCAGCGACTTATTCGTTGTGATTGACTCGTCCCGCCGTCTCTTTCCCGACCCGTACCGGTCCTGGCTGGAGTGCCTGTAGCCCGGAGCGAGTGCTTTTTTACTGTCGGACACCTACTTTCTACCGATGGTAGGACACACAGGCCTCAAACTGCGGATGGTCATCGCCGGGAGCATCCTGTTTGCCTTCTACGCAGCCCTGGCCGGATTCGTGCTGTTCACGTTCGGCACGAGTTCCACGATGCTGGCGCTGGTGGCACTGGGGAGTCTCGCGTTCGTGGGGTTCCAGTACAAGTTCGGCAAGTGGGCCGCACTCCGTAGCGTGGGTGCCGAGGACATGCCCGAGGAGGGACAGTACCGCGAGATACACCGGGCAGTGGAACAGCTCAGCCGGGACATGGGCATCGAGAAACCCCGGCTGATGGTCGCCGACATGGGGATGCCCAACGCCTTCGCCGTGGGCCGGAAGGGCAGCGGAACTGTCGTCGTCTCCCGGGAGATAATCCAGTTGCTCGAACGGGACGAACTCGAGGGGGTGCTGGCCCACGAACTCGCACACATCAGGAACCGCGATGTCGTGATAATGGTGCTGGGCCAGTCCATCGCGTCGCTCGTGGGAATCGCCGTCCAGTTCGCGGTCATCTTCGGCGGCGAACGCAACATCGGCACGTACCTGATCGCGATGGTCGCCGGGTCGGTCGCCCAGATGCTCGTCATGATCTTCGTGATGGCCATCTCCCGGTACCGCGAGTACGTCGCCGACGGCGACGCCGCCGACTACACCAATAGCCCCGACGCGATGGCACGGGCACTGGAGAAAATCCAGCAGGGCGCCAAAGAGCGCCAGCAGTCACGGGCGGGCCCCGCTGGCCGCGGCGGAGGTCGTGGCCGCAGTCGCTCCGACCAGGGGAGGCCCGACGAGGTGGCCGCACTCTGTATCTTCGGCGGCGAACGGGGCCTCCTCCAGACAATTTTCGCGACCCACCCGCCGGTCGAGAAGCGCGTCGAGCGCCTCCGCTCGCGCTCCGGTGGGCGGTACTGAGACGGATTGCTGTAGTTCATTACTGGGTCGTCCGTTCCCGGCTCTCCCTTCCCTGCCTCCAGTCGGTCACGCTACTCCGTACAACTACGGTGCCACTCCGTGAGAGGCCCGAAAAACTATGTGGCCGACCGCCCTGAGTATATGTGATGTCGAGAACCGCAAAGTTCGTTCTGGTCCTCGTAGCACTGGTGCTCGTCTACAAGTTCGCGCTCCAAGAGTAGGCCACCCGGGAACCGGGAGGATTCACTGAAATCGCTCGAAATCACACTGGTTCGACCGCGTCATGGAAAGCGGCCGGGACCGGATACTGTCCAGCGGCCGCTCTCGGGCGCGAACGGCTTACGTATCCGGGGCACCCAGCAAGCGTATGTTCGGCGTCGTCACGCGCAACGAGGAGGAGCTGGCCTGGGCGGAGTTCGACCGCGCCTGCCACGAGATGAAGGACGTCACCGGCCGGGCCGCCGAGCCGGTCGAGGGCGGCATCAACATGATTTCCGCGTTCGGTGACAACGCCGCAGTCGATGGGAATCCCGACGTCGCGTCGGTCAGTGCCGAGGGCGAACTGGCGACCCGCGAACGGCAGTACTTCGACTGGTCGTACGTCTGTCCGACCCACGGGGAGTACCGGCGGGGCATCCTGGAGATGGTCGCGGACGCCGCCGAGGCCAATCCCGACGGTGACGTGCGCCTGGACGATGTCGGATTCGCCAGGCCGGAGTACTGTCATTGCGACCGCTGTGACCGCCGCTTCGCCGCGAGCGAGTACGCGGACCGCGACGCCTGGCGCGCAGCGGTCATCACGGAGTTCGTCCGTGAGGCCCGCGAGCGGGTCCCCGGCGACCTGCTCCTGACGCTGTACCCCGACCCCTACCCGGGACATCTCCTCGAACGCAGCGGTCTCGACGTGGAGGGGCTCGAAGCCCACGTCGACGAGTTCGTCGTCCCGCTGTACGACATGGCCTACACGACGACATACTGGCTGGAGGTCATCGCCAGCGGGTTCGCGGACCGTCTCGGGACGCGGCTGAGCCTCGAACTGTACGCCGTTCAGGTCGACATCGACAATCTCGTCCACGCGATGGAGGTCGCCGAGGCCTACGCCGAGACGGTCTTTCTCGGCTACGACGCCAGCAACGCACGGGCAGCGATCCGCAGACTCCACGCCGAGGACCGCGACGGGACGACCCACGACCCCGACGACGGTGACGCGACCGGCACCAGCGGCGCCGCGGAATGACCAGCACATAACTGACTGGCCGCCATCGCCAGCGTATGGTCCGGCTACACCGACCGACCAGTACAGCAGCCACACACAACGACCCTCTCGACGTGTCTCCCGCCACGGAGACGACGCGTTACCGTGGGGGTGGGCGGGCGTGACTGTCCCGTTTCATACGGATTGCTGTAGTTCATTACTGGATCGACCGCACGCTGTCCTGCGATCGACCTGGAAAATAGCGACAGCAATCCGTATCAGGCGGAGCCCGATTTGGGTCTCGTCGGGGAGTCCCTCGTGGAACTGGGGCTCCCGCCAGCGCTGGCGAGTACGATCCTGCTCGCACTTTCGACCGTGGCTGCGGCCGCCACGCTCGCGATCGGCCTCGCGATGCAGGACGTGATAAAGAACCTCGTCGCCGGCGTGTTCATCTACACGGACAAGCCATTCCGGACCGGCTTCCAGGACGACATCGACCGGGCGACCGACATCATCCTCGAAGCGGCCCGGGCGACAGAAGGCATTCTCGACGAGCCGGAGCCGTCGGTGAAACTGGTAGAAATAAACGAGGCGTCCTTCGGCCTCCAGTCGCGCGTGTGGATCCGGCGAGGGACCGGCGTCGTCGCTCTCGGGCGATTGATGGGGACTGGCGCGACCTTCGTTCCCGGTTCGATCCCATGACGGGCCCGTTGCTCACCACGAGAGGCGGACGCGGCTGCCGGCGTCGACGCCGAAGGTCTCGTCGCCCCGGCCCTGGTTGACCGCGAGTTCGACGTTGCCGTGGCTGCCGACCGTCACCACGCGGTGACCGACCTCGACCGCCGCGTAGGCCCGCCGTGCCGATGCCCAGGCGCCGTTGGCCTCGACGTGTGAACCGAACCGGTCCGCGATGACCTCTCCCGGGATGTTCGTGATGACGTTCCCGAACCCGTCGACAGTGATCGCCTCACCGACTGCGCCGTCGTCGTCGACCGTCGGCTCCGGAAACCGGAGGTCCTCGTAGTCGGCGGCGCGGTCGAACCCGGGCTGGTCCTCGAAACCGTCGATCCCCCGCTCGTGGACGCGAGCCAGTGTCCGTTTTCGTGGGGCTCCCCGGATGCCGGCTCCTCGTAGCTCACCTCGAACACTTCGAGCGGTCCGTTAGCCAGTGCGCGCGCCGCCGGGAGGAGCACGCCGTTGTCGGGTCCTACGAGGGCGTGCTCGCCGGCCCGCACCGCGATGGCCGCCCGGTCGGTCCCCACGCCGGGATCGACCACGACGAGGTGGACCGCTGGCGGGAAGTAGGGCAACACCTCCCGGAGCCAGAAACCCGTCGCGCGGACGTCTTGGCGGGGGAACTCGTGGGAGACGTCGACCAGTCGCGCGTCCGTCTCCCGGAGGATGACACCCTTCATCGACGCAGGGTAGGGCCAGCCGAAGTCGGAACTGAGTGTTATCATGTGCTATTCTCCCGGGGGTCGTCGTCCCCGCCGGACTCGCCGTCGGTGTCGGCGATCCGGCGCAGGCGGGCGACGCCGTCGATCTCGGGGACCGCCCCGACGACGGCTTCGGGGACACGGTCCTGCCAGGGGTCGCCCGCGATCATGTTCTCGCGGATGTGCGTACCACGGAGGCGCCCGCGGTCGATCATC
>PXSU01000154.1:11099-13675 GCA_003022745.1 Halobacteriales archaeon SW_9_67_25 | reverse complement strand
GCCGACGACGACCGAGCCCTTCATGCCGACGCTCTTGTGTGGCTGACAGAAGTAGTTGAAGAGGCCGTCCTCGCCGAAGGTGTGCTCGAAGGTGAACCCGCCCTCGCCGGTGAGTTCGCTCTCGAAGGCGCCGTCCTCGCTGACGACGTTGTGGGCGCCACCGTTGCCGGTCCACTCCCAGACGACCGTGGCGCCGTTGTCGACGTGGACCGCCGCCGGTCCGAACGCCAGGTTGCCGCCGTTGCCCTCGGCCCCGACCGAGATTGTCACCCCGTCCTGGCCACGGGCGTCGACGACCGACCCGCCGAAGTTGCCCACGTCGCCGAGGTAGCCGCCGAAATCCGGCGTGCCGCCACCGCCGCCACCGCCGCCTCCGCTGTCACCACCGCCGTCGCCACCACCTGCGCCTTCCTCCGCGGTATCGCCGACCGCGACGACGCCTTTCATCCCCAGTCCCCTGTGGGGCCGACAGAAGTACTTGAACACCCGCGCCTCCTCGAAGGTGTACTCGAAGGTAAAGCCCTCTTCCTCGATGAGTTCGCTCTCGAAGGCGCCGTCCTCGTCGACGACGTTGTGCTGGCCGCCCGCGCCGGACCACTCCCAGACGACCGTCGTTCCGGGGTCGACCTGGACTGCCGGCGGGTCGAACGCGAACGCGCCGCCGTTACCCTCGGCACCCACTGTAATCGTGACCTCGTCCTGGCCGGTCATGTCGGCGGTCGTTCCGTCGAAGTTGCCGACGTCGCTCAGGTACCCGTCGTAGGGTGCCTCCTGTGCGAGCGCGGGACCCGTCGCACCCGCACTGACGGCTGCCCCGGCCGCACCAGCGCCGGCTGCCCGGAGAAAACCACGGCGGGAAACGTCCCTGTCGGTATCCATGCCCGAATCTTTGCAACCACCCCTAGTGAATACTTCGCTTCGGGACGAGTCCCAGGTCAGGGGAGCACGTTCGCGAACCCCACCAGCGCGAGCACCGCGAGGGCGACCCCGACCAGCACGAACAGCGCGTTCTCGACGTCGATGTCGCCGGGGTCGATGTCTTCCTCGGGGCTGAGCGTTCCCGCGATGTTGCCGCCTTCCTCGCTGTCGTCTGTCTCCCCGTTGTCCGCGTTCCGCTGCTCGATGTCCGCGAGCGAGAAGCGCCACTCCTCTTGGTCGTCCGCGGGGTCCGGATCCGCTGCCATACGCCGCGTTGGCGGTCCGTGGTGAAAAGACTGGCCCGTCGGCTACCGAACCTTCGTGCCCGGTCCGGCGTCGCCGTGGGTCGTCAGCAGGTCCGCCCCCTCCCCGGCGGCCAGGAGCATGCCGTTCGATTCGTAGCCGAACAGCTCCGCTCGCTCCATGTTCGCCAGCAGCACGCACCGCGACCCCCGGATGTCGGCCGGATCGTGCAGGCCCTTGATGCCCGCGACGACCTGGCGCGTCTCGTGGCCGATGTCGACCTCCAGGCGCATCAGGTTCTCGGAGTCCTCGATTGGCTCGGCGGCGACGACCTCGCCGACGCGGATGTCCAACTCCTGGAACTCATCGAAGCCGACCCGCTCCTCGGCAAGCGGTTCGAGGTCTGGCGTCTCGTCGTCTTCGTCCGCGTCGTCGCCGTCGTCTCCGCTCGCGGCGGCGACCCGTTCCCGCAACGTCTCGTTTAGCGCCTCGACTCGCTCGTCCTCGACCTGCGAGAACAGTTCCTCGGGGGCGTCGAACTCGGCGGGCGGCGCTTCGAGCGCGTCACCGAGCGTGGCCCCGGCGACCGAGCCCGTCTCGCCGAGCTGGGCCCACAGTTCCTCGGCTTTCTCCGGCATAACCGGCTGCATCAGCACCGCACAGGCTTTGGCGATCTGCACGCAGTCGCGGATGACCTGTGCCGCCCGGTCGGGCTCCTCGTCGAGGAGGTTCCAAGGCTCGTTGCGCTGGATGTACTCGTTGCCGACGGCCGCGAGTTCGACCGCGACGTCGCCCAGATCCCGGACGGCGGAGTCTGCGACTGCGTCCTCGAAGGCCCCGATTGCGTCCTCGACCTCCTCGCGGATCTCCTCGCTGAGTTCGGCCTCGGGCATCCCATTGTAGTTGCGGCCGGCGAACAGCAGCGCCCGGTAACAGAAGTTTCCGAGTGTGCCGACGAGTTCGCCGTTGACCCGCTGGGCGAAGCGGTCCCACGAGAAGTCGACGTCGTTCTCCAGGCCCGACCCCGTGGTGATGTAGTACCGGAACAGGTCGGGGTGGAATCCAGTGTCGAGGTACTCCTCGGCCCAGACGGCGCGGTTGCGCGACGTCGAGAGGGCCTTGCCGTCGATGCCGACGAATCCCGTCGCCAGGACTGCCCGTGGTTCGTTGTATCCGGCCCCGCGGAGCATGGCCGGCCAGAAGACTGTGTGGTGCTGGATGATGTCCCGGCCGATGACGTGGACGATTTCGCCGGTGTCGGTCCACTCGTCGTCCCACTCGGTGCCGGGTCGGGTCCCGCCGTCGATCTTCCAGACGGCCTCCCAGTCGAACTCGTCGGCCCCGACGCGCTCGCTGTACTGTTTGGTGGAGGCGACGTACTCGATGGGCGCGTCGACCCAGACGTACAGGACGAG
>PXSU01000154.1:3676-11055 GCA_003022745.1 Halobacteriales archaeon SW_9_67_25 | reverse complement strand
GCCCCAGTCCATGTCGCGGGTGATACACAGGTCCTGCAGTTCGCCGTCGACCCACTCCCGGGGCTGATTGCGGGCGTTCTCGGTGCCCTCCAGGCGGTCCAGAAAATCCTGGAGATACTCCTGGAAGTCAGACAGCCGCAGGAACTCGTGCTCGCGGGCGCGGTACTCGGCCGGGTTGCTGGTGATGGTGCTGACCGGTTCCTCGATCTCGCCGGGTTCGAGGTGGCGCTGACAGCCCTCGTCGCACTCGTCGCCGCGGGCGTGTTCCCCGCAGTACGGGCAGGTCCCCTCGACCATGCGGTCGGGCAGCCACTGGTCGGCGTCGGGGTCGTAGGCCACCTTGATCTCCTTCTCGAAGACGTGACCCTCGTCGATCCATCTCCGGACGAACTCGCGGGGGAGTTCGGTGTTGGTCCCGTCGTGGGTGTGGCCGTAGTTGTCGAACTCGACGTTGAACCGGGGGAACGTCTCCCCGTACTGCTCGTGGTACTCCAGGGCGAACGCCTCGGGGTCGACGCCCTGCTGGGCGGCGTTGACGGCGATGGGCGTTCCGTGCATGTCGGACCCGCAGACGAAGGCTGTCTGCTGGCCGACACGCCGGAGCGCCCGCGCGTAGAGGTCGCCGCTGACGTACCCCCGGAGGTGGCCGACGTGGAGGTCGCCGTTGGCGTAGGGCAACCCCACGGTCACGACCGCCGGCTGCTCCGTCGGAAGTGGCTCGTGGCTCATACTCTCGCTACTGCCATGCGGGCCAAAAGACCGCCGATTCGTCGGCGCTGCAGTCCACGAGTGTTTATTCGGCCTCGGAAGTAACCGGGGAACATGACGACAATCGGACTCGACGAGGATGTCAAAGAGCGACGCGAATCAGTTCCGGGACCGAGACTGACGAGGAAGACATCGACGAAGCCCTATACGGGTAAGAAACGACGACTTCGACGAACTACTCGACCGGATCGAACCGGCAACAGCCCGAAAGTGAGAGAGAAAAAGAAGTCGACGACGGCAGTTCCGCCTACAGCAGCCCCGTCTTCTGGAGTTTCATCAGGTCCTCGGTGTCCAGCGTCTCGCCGTCCTTGAACTTCTGGTAGATTTCCTCGGCCTCCTCGCGGGCGGCCTCCTCTTCCTGTTCGCGCTCCTGGCGCTCGGCCTCCTCCTCTTTCTTGTCGAGTTCGCGCAGGCGCTTCTGGACGCGGACGAAGTCCTCGTGGTGGCGGTCGGCGGCTTCCTGTGCGTCGACGAACTTCTCGTGCATCTCGTCGGCCTCGTCCCGGATATTGTCGGCCTCGCGGTAGGCCTCGATCATCTTGTTGTGATGCTTCTGGGCCTCGTCAGCGAGTTCCGTCACCTTCTGGTGGTGTTTGGAGGCCTCGGCACGTACCTCCTCGGCTTCCTCGTTGAGTTCTTCGAGGTTGTCGTTGTGGTCGAGCTTTTCTTTCTTCTCCTGGAGTTTCTCGCGTTTGTCCTCGATCTTCTCGATCAGGTCGCGCTCGTCCTCGGCGCTCAACACCTCGGTTTGCTGTTTGAACTCCAGATCCTCTATTTTGGATTCGAGTTCCTCGATCGACTTGCCCTCGTCGAGTTTGAGATCGTTTTTCAGCTGCTCGACCTCGTCGAAGAGCTCGTTGGCCTTCGCGTTGAGTTCGTTGCGTTTCTCCTTGTGCTCCTGGACCTGCTCGTTGAGTTCGTCGCGTTTCTCGCGGTGTTCCTGCGCTTCGTCGACCTTCTCTCTGGTCTTGGCGTTGAGTTCGTCGCGCCTGGATGCGCGCTCGCTCGCCATCTGGTTCAGGTCGTTCCGTCGGTCCCGGAGCTTGCCGGCGAGCTTGATGAGCTCGCCCTTCGAGTCGTTCTCCAGTTGTTCGTCTGTGATTGCTACGTTCTTTGATTCGTCTATCGAATCTGCCATGATTGTACCTCGATGCCATCTCCGCTGCGGCGTTCGACAGCCGCCACGCTGGCGGGCGGCTCGCACCGATAACAAGGATTCCCTCTCATGGGCTGTTGCACGATACTGCCGGAACGCCGCAACGTTCTGGTACTCTCACCTACTGCGGATGGGCGCTTAAATATTCCGGTCGACCAGGCCCCTGGTTACGACTACCACACGGCCTGGAACGGCCGTTCCGGCTCAGAGCCGGTAGGTGTTCTCGACGGTGGCACTCCCGACGGTCACCGCCAGCCGAACGACATCCGCGGCGGGCAGGTCGACGGTCCCTGTCCAGCGGTCGGTCGCCCCCACCGAGAGGTCCTGCTCGCCGGTGGCCTCGTCCGCCTCCCATGCGAGTGTCAGGGATAGCGGTTCGGAGGCGTCGTTGACGACGACGGCCTCTGTCCCGCCGGGCGCGGGGTCGACCAGGAACGCCTGCACGGGCTGGAGGGCCCGCGCCAGCGTGTCCCGTGCTTGCTTGGGTGTGCCGTCGGCGGCATAGACGCCCATCCCGGCGGCGTCCGTGTCCCGCAGGGCACTGGCGACGACGCCCACCCCGCGACGCCGGCCGGCCTCGGCGACCGTCCGGAGGACATCGGCCTGGTAGGACTGCGAGGCGGCTACGCCGCCGTCGGCGCGGGCGTCGTGTTTCGCAGCGTCGAACCCCGCGGCCGTGCGTGTTCCGTCCGACCCGGCGTCGGCCCCGTCGGCGAGCGCGCCGGCACCGAAGGCGGCCAGCAAGCCAGTCGGGTACCGGTCGAGCAGCCCCTCGATGTCGGCCGCACTACCGTGGTCCCACCCGGGATAGTACGCGCTGGCGTCGTGGTCGATGCCGGGACCGGCCACGACAGGAACCCCGGGCACGTCCCCGTCCAGCGCCTCGGCAACGCGCTCGGCCGGCGAGCGGTCGTAGCCGGCCCGCCAGGCTCGCCAGCGCAGGCGCAGCCCGTCGAGGAATCCGTCCCCGATGCCGTCTGCGAAGGTGTCTGTCGGTTCGTCGTGGATGCCGACCGGTCCGAGGCTGGGGTGGTGGCCGTAGGTGTCGACCAGCCGGGTGGCGATGTCCCGGCCGCGGTCGACGTCAAAGGACCCTGGACCGGTGAGAGGGAGGCCCTGCCAGACGAGGATGCCGGCCTCGTCGCAGGCCTCGTAGACCGCCGGCGAGAGGACGTGTGCGGGCGCACGGACCATGTTCGCGTGCAGGTCGACGGCGCGTTCGACGTCTGTGGGGTCGTCGGTCAGGAGATTCACGCCCCGGACCGGCATGGGTTCGCCGTTGACCCGGAGGCGGCCCCCGTCGCGCCGGACCGAGCAGACACCGGTCGTCACGGAGCGTTCGCTGTCGCCGAGTTTCGCCCGGAGCGTGTACCGGTGCTGGTCCTCCAGGTCCCGGGGCCACCACAGCGACGGGTCCCGGAGTTCGATGGCGTGCTCGACAGTCATCGTCCCCGGCCTGTCGGCGGTGATCTGCTGTCGGTTCATCCGCCCACTCGTCCGTCTGCCGCTCGCGCCGGCCGGCCTGAGCGAGTAGGTGATCCGCTCCTCGAGTGGCCCGCCGGTCACGACAGTCGTCCGGACGTGGAGGACGGCGCCGTCGTCGGTCCGTTCGGGGTGGACGTCGAGCCGGTCCACGTACGGCAGGGAGTGGGTCTCGACGGCCGCGTCCCACCAGACGCCGGGCACGCGCTCGCTTTCGGGGACGCGGTCGGTGTCGTACAACCCGCCAAAGCGGTCGCGTGGCGCCCGACAGGTCACCGAGAGAGTCGTCTCGCCGTCGGGGCGGACGGGCACGCGAACCGGCGCGAAGTAGGCGTCGCTGCGGACGGGGCCCTCGCCGTCGAGACGGTCGGCCGAGACGTCGAGTTCGGCGTGGGCATAGAGGCCACGCAACACGACGACTGCGACGGCATCGCCGGGTGCCCGGGGGTCGGCGAATGTGGTCTCGTAGGTCACCTCCTCGGCGCCGGCCAGTGCTGCCGGCTTCCCGGGGAGCGTGACGGGGCGGTCGGTCGGACCACCGGGGACCGTGGCACGCCACTCCTCAAGCATATCCCCGGGGGCGCGCGCCGGCGTTTTATTGTTTCCGACAGCGACACCGACTGTCCGGTCGACAGCGGCGCGCTTTTTACCGGCGGCCCGAAGTGTGGGTATGCACGTCTCCCCCGTCGATGGACTCCCCGAGGTCCGACCCGGCGACGACCTTGCCGCGCTGATCGCCGACCGGGTCGATCCCGACGCCCGGGACGTAGTCTGTGTCGCCAGTACTGTCGTCTCGAAAGCCGACGGCCGGCAGGCCGACATCGCCGACTACCCCGCGGACGAGCGCGCGCGGTCGATAGCCAGCCGCGTCGAAGCACTCGCGGGCGAACCGAAAGACCCCCGCTTCGCCCAGGCCGTCATCGAGGAGAGCGAGGAACTCCTGCTGGAGTTTCCCATCATGCTCGCTGTCACGCGCTTTGGCCACGTCACCGTCAACGCCGGCATCGACCGCTCGAACGTGCCCGACGCGGACCTCCTGTTGCTCCCTGAGGACCCCGCGGCCAGCGCCCGACGACTCCACGAGCGTCTCGACGCGCGCGTGGTGGTCACCGATACCTCGGGACGGCCCTTCCGGTACGGTCAACGGGGCGTCGCGCTGGGCTGGGCGGGTCTGCCCGCGGCACGGGACTGGCGGGGCGAACGCGACCGCGAGGGCCGGGAGATGAGCGCCACCGTCCAGGCAGTGGTCGACGAACTCGCGGCGGCAGCGAACCTCGTGACCGGCGAGGGGGCCGGCGGCACGCCCGCCGCCGTCGTCCGGGGCTGGGACTTCGGCGACCACGCCGGCAGCGACGAGCTGTTCCGGACCGAGGAGGACGACCTCGTGCGGGCCGCCCTGCGAGGGTGGGACGGCCCCGACGGGAGCCACGGGAGCACGCCGGCCGGCGACGACGGAACGGACAGTGTGGCCGGAACGGCCACGGGAGGCGACGATGCTGGGGATTGAACTCACCCCCGAACACCCGGTCTCGGCGGTGGCCGACCGCGCGGCACGCGCGGAGGTGGCGGGATTCGACACCGTGTTCGTCAGTCACCACTACAACAACCGCGACGAGTTCGTCGCGCTGGCCGCCATCGCGGCGGCAACCGATTCGGCCAGGCTGGGACCGGGCATCACCAATCCCTACGAGACGCACCCGGTGGCGCTGGCCTCGCGGGTGGCGACGGTCGACGAGTTCGCCGGCGGCCGGGGGGTCTTCGGCGTCGGCGCGGGCGACCGGTCGACGCTCGCGAACCTCGGCTACCGGCACGAACGCCCCCTCCGGCGGGTGCTGGAGACGATGCAGGTCGCCCGCCGCCTGTGGGACGGCGAGACGGTCGACCACGACGGGACCTTCCGGGCGGACGGCGCCGCCCTCAACTACGAGGCCGGGTCGGTCCCGGTCTACGTCGGCGCGCAGGGCCCCCACATGACGCGGATGGCCGCCAAGTACGCCGACGGCGTCCTGTTCAACGGCGCCCATCCCCGGGACGTCGAGTGGGCGCGCGAGCGCGTCGACGAGGGGCTGGCCGACCGCCCGGACGACCGCGGGGAGTTCGACTTCGCCGTCTACGCGAGCGTCTCCGTCGCCGAGACCCGCGAGGCCGCCCGCGAGGC
Organism: Halobacteriales archaeon SW_9_67_25; assembly: GCA_003022745.1. Classification (GTDB taxonomy): domain Archaea; phylum Halobacteriota; class Halobacteria; order Halobacteriales; family Haloarculaceae; genus SW-9-67-25. Next base: position 5,491 of record PXSU01000154.1, on the reverse strand, counting down.
CGCACGGCCGCCCGTGGCCTTCATCGCCGGCGGTGCGCCGGACCCGGTGCTCGACCGGCACGACATCGACCGCGAGCGCGCAGCGGCGGTGGGCGAGGCGATATCGGCGGGGGAGTTCACCGACGCCTTCGAGCGCGTGACGCCGGCCATGCTGGAGGCGTTCTGTATCGCGGGCACGCCAGCGACAGTGGCCGACCGGGTCGAGGACATCCTGACCGTGGCCGACAGCCTGGTCGCGGCGTCGCCACTGGGGCCCGACGCGGCGGCTATCGACCTGGCTGGCGAGGCTCTCCCCCCGAAGTCGGATTGAGGAGTTCCGCGAGGGCCCCGAGGACGAGATACCCCACGAACCCGACCGTCCCGAGGACGATGAGCGAGCCGATGGCCATCAGTACCGCCGACAGCGGGTCGTGGGCCGCCACGCCGGCGAACTCACCGGGCAACCGGAGGATGCTCTCGAACAACTCCCGGGCGAACATACCCGTCCTTTCGCTCCCGGTCACAAATGTGCTTCCCTCGCGTGTCGTGTCAGCACCATCTCCGGTTTCGGGGTCGGTGATAGCCGTCACCCCTAAGACCGGCCTGCCCGTCGTAATACGTATGGAAGACGCCTCCCTCGACGAATTCCTCGGAGGCGGGGACGGGGAGAGGGACGAGATCGAGGCGACGACGAGCGATGACGAGGCAGGCAGTGCCGACGATGAGGGGGAGGCCACGGAGGAGGAAACGGTCGAACCCGTGCGTGCGACCTACCAGTGGTCGCCCGGGGGCCTCGAGTGTGCCTCCTGTGGCGGGACAGTCGACCGGTGCTGGCACTCGGAGACGGGGCTGGTCTGTGCCGAGTGCAAGGGGTGGTAACCGCTGGCTCGGGAACCGCCCGGGTGAACCCGCCCAGTTATGTGCGCGGGGAGCAAGCGTGGGGTATGGACGATGCGGATACTACACCTGTTGTACCGGATCGCCGCGAGTGGTGGAAAGAGGCGGTGGTCTACCAGATTTACCCGCGGAGTTTCAACGACAGCGACGGTGACGGGATCGGCGACATCCCCGGAATCGTCGAGAAGGTCGACTACCTCGACGAGCTGGGCGTCGATTGCGTGTGGCTGACCCCCGTCTACGAGTCACCGCAGGTCGACAACGGGTACGACGTCTCGGATTACCGCGCCATCGACCCCACGTACGGCAGCATGGACGACTGGGAGCGACTCCGCTCGGAACTGCACGCCCGCGACATCCGGTTGATCATGGATCTCGTGTTGAATCACACCTCCGACCAGCACGTCTGGTTCCGGCGCTCCCGGCGGTGCGAGGGCGAGTACGCCGACTACTACATCTGGCGCGACGCCGAGGAGGGATACCCGAACAACTGGGAGGCACACTTCGGCGGGCCGGCCTGGACCTACGACGAGGAACGCGGGGAGTACTACCTCCACCTGTTCACGCCAGAACAGCCGGACCTCGACTGGGAGAACCCGCGGGTGAGAGGGGAGGTCTCCGACATCGTCTCCTGGTGGCTCGGACGGGGGATCGACGGCTTCCGGCTTGACGTCGTCAACCTCATCTCGAAAGCCGAGGGGCTCCCGGACGGCGACCCCGACGGGGAGGGGTTGGTCGGCTCGGAGCACTTCGTCAACGGCCCCCGGATGCACGAGTACTTCTCGGAGCTGGCCCGCGAGGGGTACGGCGACCGGGCCGAAGACGTCGTCGCGGTGGGCGAGTGTGCCGAGATCGACCCCGAGACGGCAATCGACGTGACCGGACGGCAGTCGGACGCGCTGGATATGACCATCTTCTTCGAGCACCTCGAACTCGACA
>PXSU01000154.1:0-3670 GCA_003022745.1 Halobacteriales archaeon SW_9_67_25 | reverse complement strand
CCAGCCACGACCAGCCCCGCGGGCTCTCCCGCTTTGGGGACCCCGAATACAGGTACGAGTCGGCGACGATGCTCGCGACCTGGCTGCACAGCCACCGCGGGACACCGTTCGTCTACCAGGGCGAGGAGATCGGGATGAGCAACGTCGATTTCGAGACGCCCGGGACCCTCCGGGACGTCTGGGCGCGCAACTACTGGGAGAACGAGCGTGCCGACGGCGCCGAGTACGCGGACGTCCGGGCCGACATCGAGCGGTTCAGCCGCGACAACGCCCGGACGCCGATGCAGTGGGACGACAGCACGAACGCCGGCTTCACCGACGGCGAGCCCTGGATTCGCGTCGGCGATGACTACGAGACGGTCAACGTCGCCACCGACCGCGCCCGCGAGCGGTCGGTCTTCGAGTACTACCGGGACCTGATCGCCCTCCGCGAGGACAACGTGCTCGTCTACGGCGAGTTCGACCTGCTCGTCCCCGACCACGAGGAGATCTACGCCATCCACCGCACGCTCGAGGGCGCCGACCACGACCTGCTGGTCCTCTGTAACTTCGGCGAGGGGACGCCGACTTTCGAGGCGCCCGGGGGACTCACAACGGGGGACGCCGAGGTCGTCCTGGCCAACCTGGACGGGCCGGCTGGGGACCCGTCCACGGTCGAGTTGCGCCCCTACGAGGCGCTGGTCTACAGACTGGGCTAAAAAACGACCAGCCCTTACTTGCGGAGTTCGTGCGTGATCGCCTGTTCGGTGTCGGTGTCGAAGAGGTGGACGTCGCTGCGGTCGATCACGATTTCGATGTCGTCGCCGGGGGCGATGACGGTATCGGGGTCCAGACTGGTGAGGAGTTGTCCCTCGCCACGACCCTCGGCACTGGCCTCGACGTCTTCATCCATCAGCAGGTAGGCGAAGACCTCGTCGCCCATCGGTTCGAGGACGTCGACCACCGCGTCGTATGTGCGGCTGGGCTCTTCGGCCAGGTTCGTGTCCCGTTCGAGGTAGACGTCCTCCGGCCGGATCCCCATCGTCAGGCTCTGGTCGGGCTCGATGCCGTAGTCGGCCAGGTCGAAGGGTATGTCGATGTACCTGGATTCGAACCCGTCTTCGGTGGCCTGACCCTCGGCGAAGTTCATCGCCGGCGAGCCGATGAAGCTCGCGACAAAGAGGTTGTCGGGCTCGTTGTAACACGTCAGCGGCGGGTCGACCTGCATGGGCTGGCCGTCGTTGACGACCACGATGCGGTCCGACATCGTCATCGCCTGGGCCTGGTCGTGGGTGACGTAGACGATAGTCGTATCGAGTTCCCGGTGCAGGCGCTGCAGCTGGGTCCGCATGTGGACCCGCAGTTCGGCGTCCAGGTTCGCCAGCGGTTCGTCCATCAGGAACACCTCGGGTTCCCGGACGATGGCGCGCGCGATGGCGACCCGCTGGCGCTGGCCGCCGGACATCTCCTCGGGCATCCGGTCCATCATCCCGCCGAGCTGGACGACGTCTGCGGCCTTCTCGACGCGCTCGTCGATCTCCGCCTGGTCGTACTTGCGCAACCGGAGCCCGAAGGAGATGTTGTCGTAGACGTCCATGTGGGGAAACAGCGCGATGTTCTGGAAGACCATCGAGATACCCCGGTCTTTCGGCGGGAGGTTGGTGACCTCCTCGCCGCCGATGTAGACTGACCCCTCGGTGGGGATGGTCAGTCCCGCGATGGTTTCCATCGAGGTCGACTTTCCACACCCCGAGGGGCCGACGAAGGTGACGAACTCGCCGTCCTGGATTTCGAGATTCATGTTTTCGACCGCGACCTCTTCTCCGTACTCTTTCGTGACGTTTTCGAGTGTGACTGATGCCATTGTGTTACTCCTTGACCGCTCCCGCGGTCAGTCCGCTGACGATCTTTTCCTGTGCGACGATGACCAGTATCGCGACCGGCAACACTGCGACGATGCTCGCTGCCGCCATCAGGTTGAATAGGACCTCGAACTCGCCCTGGAACCGCAACACGCCCTCCAGCATGGGCGCCCAGTTCTCGGGGCGCCCGTCGGTCATCAGCGACGAGAAGAAGTACTCGTTGTAGACGGTGATGAACGTCAACACGCCCGCGGTGGCGACGCCCGGCGCCGACAGGGGAACGATCACCCGGAACAGCGCACCGAGCCTCGTGGTCCCCTCGACGCGGGCGGCGTCTTCCAGCCCCTCGGGAATCTGGGAGTAGAAGGTCATCAGGATGAAAATAGAGAGCGGGAGATAGAGCGCCGACAGCGGGACGAAGATCGCGTAGGGCGTGTTGTACAGCGACCCCGCCGAGAGGAGCGGCCGCAGGGCGCCGATGTTGGTGTTGAACAGCCGGTTCAGCGGGACGAAGAAGGCTGCCGGCGGGAAGAAGGACGTGACCAGCACCGACAGCAGGAGTGCGTTCCGCCCGCGGAATCGCAGCCGGCCGAAGACGTAGCCCGCCAGGCTCGCGACGAACAGCACGATGACCGTCGCGACTGTCGCGATGAGGAAGCTGTTGAACATGTACCGGTGGAACGGGAGCGTCGTGAAGATGTCGACGAACGCACCCGGGTTGATCGCGCCACCAGGAGTGAGAACGCCGACGTTACTGAGGTCGCCACGCGGCGTGAGTGCCACCATGAACAGCCAGTAGAAGGGGAAGAGTGTGGTCACGAGGAAGAAGATCGTCGCCAGATAGAACGTGGCCTTGTACGCGCGGTCGGGGTTGGAGATCATCCGCGCGGCCCACGCCTCGACGATTCCCCGGTCGAGTTCGGGCTCTTCCTGCGTTGCTTGCTGTGCCTCCAGGTCGGGATGTTGCTCCTTGCCACTCATGTCACACCAGCCTCCGTGTCACGCAGACCGAACATGTAGACGAGTACCGGTGATGACCAGACAGCTCATCGACGGGACCGTCTGGCACCCGGCGGTGGCGTCGATCAGCCCGTAGATGCGCATCGCGTCCATCGTCCGGAACAGCATTGCGACCAGGAGCGCCGGCGCGACCAGGGGTAGCGTGATGTACTTGAACCGCTGCCATGGCGAGGCTCCGGACACCTTGGCGACGTCGTAGAGGCCCCGGTCGACGCTCTGGAGCCCCGCGAGGATCAGGAGTGCCATGAACGCTGCCGTCTTCCAGATGTCGGCGACGAGCACGATGATGAACGAATCACGTGGGGTCGCCAGCGGATTCTGCCCGAAGACGCCGATAGACTGCATGAAATCCGACGCGAAGCCAACGGTCGGATTGAACATCAGGAAGAAGATCATCGCCTGGATGACGATGGGGATCGCGTAGGGGATGATAATCGCCACACGCACCCAGCGACGTCCGTAGAAGTCTTTGTCGATGACCAGTGCCTGGCCGAACCCGATCAGCGTCTCGAAGAGCACGCTGAGAATCGCGAAGGCCAGCGTCACGAACAGCGCCTGCTGGAGCAGCGGCGTCTCGAAGGTCGGGTCGAGGAACTGCTGGGGGACGAGCGCCTCGCCGCTCAACAGCGCGGCGTAGTTCCCGAAACCGACGAACTCCCCGAACGGATTGGCCGATGCCGTCTGGTCGGCGAGCAGCGAGAACCGGAACGTCTGGACCAGCGGGATGAACGCGATTACCGCCAGCAACAGGAAGGCTGGCGCCAGCAGAACGTAGGCAAACACCGCCTCTGTCTGGGTCTCCAGCCAGT
>PXSU01000153.1:1192-3306 GCA_003022745.1 Halobacteriales archaeon SW_9_67_25 | reverse complement strand
TCGAGGAACGTCTCGGCGGCCGCCCGCACGTAGCGGGTTTTCTGGCGCGAGAGGCCAGCATCCCGGAGCGTCTCCTCGTCGGCGGCGAGAACACCGTCGGGTGTCACGTCCACCGCGTCGAACAGGCGTTTGCGGGTCGCCGCGGCCGAAGCCATCGAGACCTGCTGGCGGAGAATCGAGACGACGAGTCGCCGGTAGAGGTCGTCGCTGGGGTCGAGCCCGAGCGGTCCGTGCCGGTCGACGACGGGCCCGAGCGCGTCGTCCTCGCGGAGTGTCGCTGCTGCCTCGCGGTGCATGACCCGACGCACGTCCTCGGTGGGTTTGAGGGCGTCGACGGGCCGCCGCGGATTGGCGTGCTGTCAGCGTGGGTTGGGCGGTAATTATTGTCATGAAACAAAATTGGGCAAGTAGATTTTTACTGTTCGCTCCTCACATCCGTTCGTCGCAGAACAGTGGGCCAACGCGGATTCGAACCGCGGACCTCCCGGTTATCAGCCGAGCGCTCAACCTGACTGAGCTATTGGCCCAGGCCGAGCGCATCGGGTGCTACCCGGCTTGCCCTGTTAAGCGTTTCTTTTGCGAGTGCTCGACGGCCGGAGTCCTCCAGCGGTACGTTCACTGGCGGTCCTCGTCGAACTCGACATCGTAGGCGTCTTCGTCGAGGTCGACGGTCCCGTCACTTCGCCTCCCTCGGCCAGACGGGCCCGACCCCCCGCCAGGACCGGAGCCGCCCGCGTCCGTTGCACCCTCCTCGTCGGGGAAGCCACCGATGTAGACGTTTCCAGTGGCGAATCCGCGCGATTTCGCGTCGGCGTAGGGGACGACCACCCACTTCTTGACCGCAAGCCGGATCGGATAGCGCGTCGGCGGGACCACGAGCAGGAACCCGACCAGGTCTGTCACGAGACCCGGCGTCACGAGGAACGCGCCCGCGACCAGCAGCAGTGCCCCGTCGAGGAGTTCGTCGGCCGGGAGGTCCCCCTGTGCCGTCTTGCGCTGGATCTTTCGCACCGTGTGCCGTCCCTCCGCACGCACCAGCAACATCCCGACGAGTGCCGTCAGCACGACTGCGAGCACGACCAACTGCCACCCGACGACGCCGATCAACACCGCAAGCAGCATCACATCCAGCAGCGGTATCAGCAGGAGGACGGCGATGATGCGCAGCATACCTTTCCTTTCGCCCGCGCGCTCAAACGCCTTTCGAGGCAGTGCGACCGCTTATTCCGGGACCGCCCGTACCGGGCGCATGGACGACCCGACGAAGGTGGAGTGGCGACAGTGGGACCACGGTCCCTTCGAGACTGCCAAACGCACCGGCAAGCCCGTGCTCCTCTCGCTCGTCACGCCTTGGTCCGGCGAGTGTCGGGAGATGGACCGGACCACATACACTGACCCCCGAATCGCGGCCAACGTCACGGACGGGTTCGTGCCGGTCCGTGTCGACGCCGACCGCCACCCGCGGGTCCGCGAGCGGTACAACATGGGGGGCTTTCCATCGACAGTGTTCCTGACTCCAAGCGGTCGCGTGCTCACCGGCGCGACGTTCCTGGGTCCCGACGGATTCCGGGGAATCCTCGACAGTGTCCGGGGCACCTGGGACGCCAGGGGCGAGGCCGCGGGTTCCGTGCCGCGGGCGCTCCGGAACGCCGAGCCACCGGGCGGGCAGGTCGGCCCCGGAATCGAGGAGCACATGGTCGAGCAACTGCTCGCCGCATACGACGACGAGTTCGGCGGCTGGGGCACCGACGTGAAATTCCCGCTGCCCCGTACGGTCGAGTTCGCACTGGTTCGGGCCCGCGACCAGGCAGTCCGCGCCCTCGAGGCGGTCCAGACGCACCTTCTGGACACCTACAACGGGGGGTTCTACCGCTACGCACGCAACCGCAACTGGCGGGGCGCGGTTCGCGAGAAACTGACCGACGACAACGCGGCCCTGGTTCGAGCGTTCGCGCACGGGTACCGCTACACCGGCGAGGAGACCTACCGCGATGCCGCCGAATCGGCCATCGAGTACCTCACGACCGATCTCTGGACCGGCGACGCGTTCGCGGCCAGCCAGGGCGGCGACGAGGCGTACTTCCGGCTCGAACCGGCCGCCCGCGAGGACGCCG
>PXSU01000153.1:0-1047 GCA_003022745.1 Halobacteriales archaeon SW_9_67_25 | reverse complement strand
CTGACCACAGCCTGGCAGGTTCTGGGTGACCCCGGTCCCGCCCGCGCCGTGGCTGACTGGACTATCCAGAACCTGAGGGTCGACAGCGGCGCTCTCTGCGATGGCCCGGTAGATGGGCCGGGATTGCTCGATCAACCGCTCTATCCGCTCGACACCGCGCTCGAGATGGCCGACGGGTTGTGCGACCTGGCGGCACTGACAGGGACGGACCGCTACCGGGAGATCGCGCGCGACGCCATCGGGGTGTTCGCTGACGCGACGGACCGGATGGGCGTCGAAGTGGCTCACTTCGGAACGGTCGCCTCGCGAGTGCTCCGTCCGCGGGCAGTCGAGGTAGACTCTCCAGCGGGGAGCGACCTCCATCGCGCCGCGTTGCGGCTTGCGGATCACGAGGCAGTCGTCGTGCCCGACGCGGGCAGCAGTGACGCGGCACGCCTCCTGACCGATGGCACAGTCGAGGGAACAGCAGACACGCCGGCCGACCTCGAAACACTGCTCACCGACCGGTAGCTACCAGCGGCCGGTCCCGGGCCGGCGGGCTGACGGTCGCCGGTCTGACCGTCCCGGAATCGACGGCGGTCCGGTCCGGGTCGATCCGGGAATGGCCTGCAGTGGCGGTCGCGGTCAGTCCTCGAGTTCGAAGGCGACCTCGACTTCTGCCTGGTACTCGCGGCCGTCCGTGCCGGCGATTTTGACGCCCTGTTCGACAACCTCGACCCAGTAGAGGTTCTCGAGTGTCTCCTCGGCGCGGTCGATGGCGTCTTCGGTTGCCTCCTCGAATCCGTCCGGACTCGTGCCGATGAGCGTGACCTTTTTGAATACCATGGTAATTCACCCATGACGGACGTCCCCTGTCCGGTGTGCGTCAGAGAGTGGCGGTCGGGGACTCCACAGAAACGTTTACTCGCCGGGGACATAGCTTCCGGGGACGACGAAGTTAAGACCACCCGCTCCAAGTCCCGGGTATGGCACTAGGTGACGCAAGATTGCGGTCGGAACAGATACGGACGAGCGGCGATCTCCTAGTCGACGATCCGGAGGCATGTC
>PXSU01000152.1:7680-20489 GCA_003022745.1 Halobacteriales archaeon SW_9_67_25 | reverse complement strand
ATCTACTGACACAGTGATACGTATATATCCTGTTGTTACCCCGTCGCACACCCCCGTTATGAAATATGAACAAGTATGGACAGGTATGATATGTTCATACACTCCGGGGTGGTCGGACTTCCGTGGACGGTGCCGCCGGTGGATTCGACGCGCCAGCCGTTCGGTCGAGCCTACGCCGATGTCTTCTCGATGAGTACCTTCGTCAGTCCTTCCTCGATGTCGATTTCGAAGGGCAGGTCCCGGCAGGACCGTTCGATGAACCGCGTCATGAACCACCGGATGTGTTCGGAGGGAAATACCACGTGGTAGCGGTCCTCGTCGCTGCGGCGGACACTCAGGAACCCACACAGCGAGAGCCACTCCAGCACGTCTTCGAGGGTCTCGAACTCGCCGTCGTACTCGCGGGCGTGGTAATCGGAAACCTGATCGACCGACTCCAGGAAGGAGGAGTCGGGCTCGCCCGACTCGTCGGTCACGTACTCGAGAAAGCAGTGCAGGAAGTCGACGTCCAGCAGGACGTGCTCGCCCCCCGAGAGCATCGAGTGGTAGTCGCCGAGTCGGGTCCCCGCGTCGGTCGTCGCGGCCGTGTAGTTGGCCGCGTAGAAGGTCAGCGCCCGCCGGACGATCTCGCTGCGGCCGGCGTCGGTCCTGTCGGTCAGATCCACCAGGGCCTCGCGGGCGTCGTCGTCGAGCGAGACGGTCACTCTGTCGCTCGCCATGCACGCACAGAGGCGCCCGCGGCCTGAAATACCCTGTGCCCCTCCCGCCGGTCTCCCGGGTATCCGCGACGGCGACGGTCGCCGGGCGGTTCCCGAGAGTCTGTCATGGGACCGTCCGGTCGAAATGAAAAAGGAATGAAGACGTCTCTTTAGCCCAGTATCTCACCCGGTCGGACTGTTCCGGAGTGGGGCGGCGGCAACAGGACCTCACCGCCGGGGTAACGCCTGTGGAACTGCTCCCAGGTCGTCACCGACGAGGGCCGAATCCCGAGTTCGGTGCCAGTGTGGGGACCACAGATACCGCGCGCGAGAATCTGGCTCCAGTAGGAGCGCGTCGCCGCGTCGTACATCACCAGGTTGCCGTTGTGCTTGACGGAAATCTCTTCGCCGCCCGAGTGCGTGGCCCCGAAGGTGCGTCCCTCCTCCTCGCTGGCCCGCTCGAAGACGGCCTCGGGCATCCAGAGTTGGCCTGTCACGGCGAATTCCGTTGTCTCGCCGTCGACCCGCCGGGAGGCGACCATGCCGCTGGCACAGAGCGGACAGAACGTCACGATCACGGGTTCGCCGGTGCCCGCCAACCCGTCGCTGGTGCCCAGTCGGTCGTTGACTATTTCGTGGGTGACGAGTATCGTCAGCCGATAGGCCCGGGCGAGGCCATCGGCCGTCCTCGAAGCGATAGCCGGGCGCAATCTCGTGGCCCGACCAGTTAAGTTATGCCGCGAGGGTAGGAGGTTCTCACAGTCCACTTTCACTGCCGTTTGCGAAGTTTCTTGAGTGAAGGGAGACTAAGCCAGCCCCACGAGATGGCCCGCGCGGACGACACGGAACTCATCGACCGGTTCGAGGAGTTCTACCGGAACTACTACCGCAACGAGATCGGGGAACTCGCCCAGCAGTACCCGACCGAGGAGAAGTCGCTGTACGTCGACTGGCGGGACCTCTACCGGTTCGACCCGGACCTGGCCGACGACCTCCGCAACAAGCCACAGCAACTCATCGAGTACGCCGAGGAGGCCCTGCGGCTGTACGACCTTCCGGTGGACGTCTCGCTGGGCCAAGCCCACGTCCGTATCGAGAACCTCCCCGACACGACCGACATACGCGAGATCCGTCACGACCACCACGGGCGACTCATCGCCGTCCAGGGTATCGTCCGCAAGGCCACCGACGTCCGGCCCAAAATCACGGACGCCGCCTTCGAGTGCCAGCGCTGTGGTACCCTCTCGCGCATCCCACAGACCGACGGCGACTTCCAGGAACCCCACGAGTGTCAGGGCTGTGAGCGCCAGGGCCCCTTTCGGATCAACTTCGACCAGTCGGAGTTCGTCGACGCACAGAAACTCCGGGTCCAAGAGTCCCCCGAGGGACTGCGCGGCGGCGAGACGCCCCAGAGCATCGATGTCAACATCGAGGACGACATCACCGGCGAGGTGACCGCCGGCGACCACGTCGAGGTGACGGGGACGCTCCGCCTCGACCAGCGGGGCGACGACCGCGAGAAATCGCCCATGTTCGACGTCTACATGGACGGCCTCGCGGTCTCCATCGAGGACGAACAGTTCGAGGACATGGACATCACCGACGAGGACAAAAAGGAAATCGTCGAACTCTCGAACCACCCCGACCTCTACGACCAGATGCAGGGCGCCATCGCCCCCTCGATCTACGGCTACGAGACACAGAAACTCGCGATGGTCCTCCAACTCTTTTCGGGGGTGACCAAGCACCTGCCCGACGAGTCCCGTATCCGCGGCGATTTGCACATGCTCCTGATCGGTGACCCGGGTACGGGTAAGTGTCTCGCCGGAGATACGAAGGTCACGCTCGGAGACGGGCACCGGGAAGAAATCAGGCGAATCGTGGAGGACAATCTCGAAGACCCGAAACCGGTCGACGATGGCGTCTACGATACGGTCGATATTCCCGTCCCATCTGTCACGGAAAGCGGACAGGTCGTCCGGCGGCAGGCGACCAAGGTCTGGAAGCGGGAAGCCCCCGACCGGATGTACCGGATCGAGACGGCGAGCGGTCGGACGGTCGAAGTCACCCCGTCGCCCCCGCTGTTCGTTCAGTCCGAGGGTCGATTGACACCACGGAAGGCGGAGAGACTACAGGAAGGGACATTTATTGCGGGCCCCCGACGTATCGACGAGGCTCTGTCGGTCGAAGAGACGATAGATGATATACGTGCCCAAGTCGAGAGTGACGTTCGGTGGGATCGTATCGAATCCATCGAGACTGTCGCCCCTGACTACGAATGGGTCTACGATCTCGAAGTCGCTGGAACGCACTCGTACCTCTCGAATGGTATCGTATCCCACAATTCGAAATTACTTCAGTACATCAGACAAATAGCGCCCAGATCGGTCTACACATCCGGGAAGGGATCGTCGGCGGCGGGGTTGTGTGTCACTGGAGATACGCTGATTCACACCGGTGATGGCTTTCGGCAGATCCGGGATATAGTCTCGGAAGAACTCCCCCATTCCGTCGAAACCGAAACGGGCGTCGAGAAGACCGTCGGTGTCCAGACGTTCGACCGAGACCTGGGGAAAATGACCGACACAACCTCGTCGCACGCCTGGCGCATGCCGGAAAAACCGTGTCGTCGGCTCGAAACGCGGCACGGAAAGAAACTCGAAGCCTCGCTGAACACCCCTGTTCTGACCTGTGGGGAGGACGGAATCGAATGGCAGGCGATTTCCGAGATTGAGCCCGGCATCCACGTCGCGGTTCCACAGCACGACGTCGACCGTTCCGAACTGCGGGTGCGACGGTTCCTCGAACTGACCACCGAGAAGATACGGCTCTCCGAGGAATCAGTTTCACTACTCCGCGAATCGCTGCGTGAGACGTTTGGGACGCTCAGGGACGCTGCGGCGGCGCTCGATCTGTCGGAGGATTTCATCTACCTCCATCTCAAGAACCGCCACGTTCCGGTAGAGAAACTCGATCGGATACTCGACGCGATTGGGATGACGCGAGAAGCCGTCGACTTCGACCGCCTGATGGTCAGACACGGCGACAGTATCACAGTCCCGGAGACGTTCGACGAGGATCTGATGTATCTCCTCGGATTCGTGTTCGGCGACGGAGATATCCGCCTCGACCGCCGTGAGGGGAACCGGGGGATGGTCCGGATCTCCAACGGTAACGAGTCACTACTGGAACGTGCTGTGGATATTTTCGACGAAAAGTTCGACAAGCGGCCCGACATCGAGTATCAGGACGACCGAGTTCCGTGTATCCGGGTCCACAGCACGACTATCGCCAGACTGTTCGCGAACGCGGGTATGGAGACACCGAAAGACGGGCTTGCACTCGCTCCCCCACTGACCGTCGCAGAACACGCCGACGCTTTCCTCCGCGGGTTGATGGACGCTGACGGCTCGGTTTCCGTGCGCGAAACCGGCGGTTCGAGCGTCCTCCTGTCTACGATCAGTGACGAACTCGCCCAACAAGTGCAGTTGATGCTCGAAACGTACGGTGTCCGCGCACAGGTCCGTGAGCGTGATAGACGCGGGACCTACGAACTCGAGAGCGGCTACACAATCGAATCCAAACACGTCCAGCAGTTCGTCGAGATTTACGGCGCAGATATAGACAGATATGCCGAGGCTATCGGATTCGAATCCACGGAGAAGCGACGAGCGCTGGAGCGTATCGTCTCCGACGAACGCCAGCAGCGAGAGAAACTCCCCGTCGGGGCGGTACTCGCCACAGTTGACGGAACAGCCGGCAAGTACTACCAGAACATCCATCGCGGTGACAATCCCGGACGACAGCGAGCGCGCGCCATGCTTGCGGACCTCGATTTGGGATCGGTCGAGTCCAGCGTCCGTGAAGCAGTCGACGCGAGTCTCCGGTGGGACGAAGTTGTCGAAGTGGTCGATACCGGCCACAAAGAAGTGTTCGACCTGACCGTTCCGGGAACGCACAATTTCGTCGCGAACGGCGTCGTGACGCACAACACCGCTGCTGCTGTTCGCGACGACTTCGGTGACGGACAGCAGTGGACGTTAGAGGCTGGTGCGCTGGTTTTGGCCGATCAGGGCATCGCGGCAGTCGACGAACTAGATAAGATGAGATCGGAGGACCGAAGCGCCATGCACGAAGCGCTCGAGCAGCAATCCTACCATCCGGACACGGAGATTCTCCTGTCGGATGGCCGCCGAGTGCGGATGGGGGAGTTCGTCGACGAACGGATGGACGCGAGCCCGGACGCGGTAGTCGACGGAGTGGACTGTGAAATCTGTCCGGTTGATGGGATCGGCGTCCACACCGTCGACATGGATGACCAGCGCGTAGAGAAGACCGACGTCGACCGCGTGAGCCGCCACGAGGCGCCGGACGAGTTCGTCCGAGTCTCGTTCTCGAACGGGCGCGGAGTGACCGTCACGCCCGAACATCCGATGTTCGTCGATAGCGGGACGTCTGTCGGAACTGTCGAGGCCCGCGACATCGAGGAAGGTGCGTTCGTCCCGGCACCCCGAAAGCTGCCGAATTCCACGGAGGCGGTCGAACTTGAAACGGAACCACACGTCGGTAAAGAGAAAGACATCGATCTCCCCGAAACGCTCACACCCGATCTGGGTGAAATCCTCGGATACCGAGGTCTTCGGGATGGAAAGCACCGACACGACGAACAGTGCAGGCACGGTGACGAAGCGGTGGGTCTCGACGAAACTCTACCGCTGGTTCGGGCGAAACGTCACGGAAGTGATGCACACGGCGCGCGAGAAGCGACTCCCGTCGGCGGTTCTTGGGGCGTCCGAGGAAGTCATTCGCCGGTTCCTCGTCGGCGCATTCGCCGGTGATGGGGGCGTCGAGAGCGAGGCGATATCCTTCTCTACTGCGTCCGAAGGACTGGCGCGCGACTACGCCGACGCGCTATCGAAGGTCGGCGTCGCCTCGCGCATCCACTACGACAGAGCCGAGGATTCGTGGAAGACCTACGTCATGGGAGACTCGACCGAACGATTCGTCGATCAAATCGTTACGACGGCCGACGAGCGTTACGCCGAGGCACGGTCGTTCGTCGAACGAAGCAACGAGACACCCCGGCATCACGACGTCCTTCCGCCGAGTGCGGCGCGGGACGCCGCGCTAGATGCCGACGTCCTTCCGCCGAGTGCGGCGCGGGAAATCCGCGCGCTTCGACGGTTGGTCGGTCTGAGACTCACCGGCAAGTATCGACCACATCTGGACGAAGACTACGGTGTCCAGATCGAGACGGTACAGACTGAACTGTCCCGCCTTCGGGACCGCGTCGAGAGGGTTCGAGAAGCCGTGGCCGAGGCGGAAACTCTCGGTGCTGTCCGGGATGGGATCGGATGGTCCGGACGACAACTGGCCGAGAGGCTGGCGGGCGTGACGAAGGACAACATCCAGTACGCCGAGACGGGTGGCTACGACCGATCGCGGCGGGAGTCGCTGGCACGACGAGCGCGGGACGCCGTGCTAGATGCCCTCGATGACGCTGACCGTCGTATCGACGCGCTCGACTCGCGGTGTGACCTCCGGTACTATCGCGTGACGGACATCGAAACGGTGCCCAACGAGGGTGACAACGCATGTGAGTGGGTCTACGATGTCACCGTCGAGCCGACGAACACCTTCGTCAGTCAGGGTGTCGTGCTTCACAACTCGATCAGCATCAGCAAGGCAGGAATTAACGCTACGTTGAAAAGTCGCTGTTCGCTGCTCGGTGCGGCAAACCCCAAGTACGGCCGCTTCGACCAGTACGAGCCCATCGGCGAGCAGATCGACCTCGAACCGGCGCTGGTCTCGCGGTTCGACCTGATCTTCACGGTCACCGACAAGCCCGACGAGGAGGAGGACGCCAACCTCGCAGAGCACATCCTCACCACCAACTACGCGGGCGAACTACACACCCACCGGACGGAGACGAGTACCTCGAACTATACCGAGGAGGAGGTCGAGACGGTGACCGGCGAGGTGGCACCGACAATCGAGCCCGAGCTGTTGCGCAAGTACGTCGCCTACGCCAAGCGCAACTGCTTCCCGACGATGACGGAGGCGGCCCGCGCGGAGATACGGGACTTCTACGTCGACCTGCGCTCGCGCGGGGCCGACGAGGACGCGCCGGTGCCGGTAACGGCGCGCAAACTGGAGGCGCTGGTGCGGCTGGCGGAGGCCAGCGCCCGCGTCCGACTCTCCGACGACATCGAGGTCGCGGACGCCGAGCGAGCAGTACGGATCGCCCGCCACTGCCTGGAAGACATCGGAATGGACCCCGAGACCGGCGAGTACGACGCCGACATGATCGAGACCGGAACGTCGAAGAGCCAGCGCGACCGCATCAAGGACCTGCTCTCGCTGATCGCCGACATCGAGGACGAGTACGACGAGGGCGCGCCCGTCGATGTCGTGATCGAGCGCGCCGAAGAGGGGGGGATGGAGCCCTCGACGGCCGAACACGAGATCGAACAGCTCAAACAGAAAGGCGAAGTCTACGAGCCACGGACCGACCACCTGCGCACCACATAATGGACCGCATCTCGGCGTTGCGCACCATCGAGGAGGCCCTGACCGACTACGAGGAGGGCGAGGTCTCACTGCCGGCCCTGGAACGGGAAGTCAGGGGCGTCCTGCGAACGTACGCGACGGCCTTCGACGAAGAGGCTACCGTCTACCGGGCAGAGAGTCCCGTGGACGTCGAGGGGGTGGCCGTCGTCGCCACCTCGCCCGGCGAGGCACGCGAGCAAGTGGCCGACCTCGCGGAGGATGTCGACGACGCCCGGGTAACCGTCGAGCGCGTCTAGTACCTGTCAGCCGAAACCATCGAACGATTTAACTTTCTCTCGGGAGAGGCAACGCGCGTGCTGCTGGTCATCGCGTATTCCAGGGGGGCGCGGGGCTCGCTCCGGAACGTGACGCGGGCACACGAGGAGTGTGTCGTCCGCACGTTCGGGCGCGTTGCGCTGTTCGCGGCCACCGAGTTCGGTGCGTTCCAGGCGCTCCGCCTGCGGGAGAAACACGGGACCGAGATCCAGATCGAGTGGACCGAGCCGTTCAACGAGTTCGACCGGCTACGGGCGGATGTGCGGGACGCGGTCCGGGTCTACGAGAGCCGCGAGGAACCCGCGACGCCGTACGAGAAGTTCGCGGCCGGGCGCGACCTCCCGGACCCGGAGACGATGCGGGGACGCGAGCTGTGATCTGTCGCGTCGACGACGCCGTCCACACCGGCCGGGCGGTCTCGCTGTCGGGCGATGTCGGGCCGGCGACGGTCGCCACCGCAGTGCGGGAGGGAGTCGCGAGCGACGCCGGCGGGACGACCGTGGCGGTGACCGCCCGCACGCCCCACCCGGTCCACGAGCGCGTGGGCTGTCTCCGGGCGGGGATGGCGCTTCGCGTCCGGACGGCCCTTGCGGCCGCGGCGCGGGCCCGGGGGCTGTCGGCGCCACAGGACCCGCTGCTCCGGCGGGCGCGACAACGCCTCGCTGCGATCAGGGACGAGCGCGAGGGCGGCGTTGCGGGCGACGGCGCGGCTCTGTCGACGGCAGACGCACGGCAACGCCTCGCCGCCGCCCGGGCCGAGACGGACCGTCTCCGCGAGCGTGTTGCGACCGTTCGCGGGCGACTCCAGGCTCGCGAGGAGTACGGGCTGGCGACCGAGGACGTCCGTGCGGAACTGGCGGCAGCCGCGCGGGACCTCTCCGAGGTCGAGACAGAAGCGGTCGCGGCCCAGCAAACGTTGGAACGGGCCCGGCGACGGACCCGCGAGACGCGGGATACCTTGGAGGAGCGGTTGCGCCTCGAGGACAGGGTGGCTAACCTCGAACGGCGCGCCCGCCGGGCACTGACCGAGCGCGTTCGCGACGCCTATGCGGCTGCCGTCGCGGAGGTTCCCGGGACCGGCGAGCCCGACGATCCCTTCGCCGCCGACGCGCTGACCGCCGGGTTCGCCGTCGCCCGCGTGGCGGAATTCGACGCGCCGGTCGTCGTCTCCGGCGACCGCTTCGAAAGCGCGCGAGCAGCGAGCCGGTGGCTCGGTGCGCCGGTCGTCAGGGTTTAAATCCGAAAGCGCGGGCAGACGGCCCATGCCGACGCTCGACTGGCACGTCACGACACGGGAGGCGGTCACGCTGGTTCGGTTGCTCGTGACCAGCGAGACGACCGAGCGGGTGCGCGTGACCAACTGCCTCGACGGTCCGGTGTGGCCGCCGCGCCGCGAGGGGGTCCCGGCGGAGGGCTGGGACGAGGACGGGTTCGAAGGGGTGGTCGGCGCCGACGAACGACTCGTTCTCGGCTACGCCTGTCCGGCCCCGCCCTACGACCCGCCGGCCCGCGTCACGGCACTCGGTGCCGAGGAATCCGGAACGGTAGTGACCGCGCGGGAGGTGGTCCGGTCGCTGGGCGACCCGTGCCCGCCACGGGACGCCGTCGCCGGCTCGCGGGCCGACGCCTTCGAGCCGTCCCGGTCCGATGACGACTCCGCGTCGCGGTCCGACACAGGGGCATCGAACGCGGAAGCCGAGCGACTGCCGGAGGCGGCGGAACCGAACGGCGCCTCGGTCGACAGCCACGGGCACGGCGAGGCGGGGACCGAGGTGGACTGGGCGACAGTCGAGGCGTGGCTCGACGGGGTCGTGGACCGCACCGCGGACGCCGAGCGGCTGGCGGGCGTCTCGTCGGTCCCGGAGGCGACGGCGGCCCTGACGGGGGTCGGCGACGACGACGTCGCGGCACTGGTCGAGCAACTGGAAACCGACCGCCAGCGCGTCGGACGGGTGGCCCGGCGCTGCGAGGGGCTGGCGGCACGGCTCGACGACGTGGAGGTGCCCGTCGAGACGCTGGCCCGGCTGGCATGATCCTGGCGGTCACGGCGGGGAAAGGCGGGGTCGGGAAGTCGACGGTCGCGCTGAACCTCGCCGCCGAACTTGACGCGGTCCTCGTCGACGCCGACCTGTCGATGGCCGACCTGCCCTCGGCCCGCGGGCCGGACCTCCACGACGTGCTCGCCGGCCGGGCCGACCCGGTTGAGGCGGTCCGCGAGGGCGGCCGGGTTGCCGTGTTACCGTGCGGACGGTCACTGGCCGGCGCGCGGGCTGCCGACCCGACGGCGCTTGTCGGGGCGGTCCGGGACGTGAAACGCGAGTACGGCCGCGTCGTCGTCGACTCGCCAGCAGGGATGCACGCTGACGTCGGGGTGCCGCTGCTCGCGGCGGAGGCGTGCGTGGTGGTGACCCGCCCGACGGAGGCGGCGCTGACCGACGCTATCCGTGCCCGCGAACTGGCGCGTGCGGTCGAGACGCCGCTCGCGCGGGTGGTGCTCAACCGTGCAGCCGACGTCGACGCCCGGACCGTCGCGACGACGCTCGGCGGTCCGGTCACCCGCGTTCCGGAGTCGGACGCGGTAGCCCGAGCACAGCGGGCCGGACTCCCGGTCGCCGCCGTCGCTCCCGGGGCACCCGCGGCCCACCGGTTCGAACAACTGGCCGAGGCCGTTCATTCGGCGGTGAGGTCGTAGTACGTCGACCGCAACGTGACCGGCGTCACGCCGGCCACGGTTGCTGCCTCGCGCTGAGTGAGCGAGGCGCCCTCGGCCTGTGCGGCGGTGTAGAGACACGCCACCGCGACGCCACCGGGGTTGCGCCCGGTGTCGATTCCCTCCTCGCGGGCGCGTTCAGCGAGGGCCCGTGCCCGCCGCTCGACCGCCGGGTGGAGGTCGAGCTTCGAGGCAAACCGCGGGAGGTACTCCCGGGGGTGGATGGGACCAGTCGGCAGTCCCAGTTCGCGGTTCAGGGCGTCGTAGGCCGCGTCGAGTTCGCTCCGGGTCGCCGTGGCGGCGTCGACGATCTCCTCGACGGTCCGGGAGAGGGATGCCGTCCGGCAGGTGGCGTACACCGCAGCGGCGGCAAAGCCTTCCAGGGAGCGCCCCTGGAGGAGTCCCTCGTCCTGAGCGGATTCGAAGAGAACGCAGGCCCGCTCCTCGACGGTCTCGGGGAGATCGAGGTTCCCCACGACCTGCTTGATCTCCATGAAGGCGTAGACCCGGTTGCGTTCGGCTTTCGAGCGGATCTGCGTGCGCTTGTGCTGGCGCCGTAGCCGCGCGATCCGGCGGCGCTTGCGACGGTGCCCCGGTCCGCTCGGGGTTCGTCCCGTCCTCGGCGAAGGATCGCCACTCCGGCCCCGGGTCGATCGCGTGTTCGTCGACCACCAGCCCACAGTCCTCGCAAACGGTCTCCGTCTCGCCGGCTCGCAGGCGCCCTGCACACTCCGGACAGGTCTCGGCTGTTGTCGCCATCGTAGTCGAAGCTTCGGCCGCGATGGACTTTTAAATCGCCCTCGAACTGATCGGTCCGGCGGGGGTGTTGCGCGGTAAACCAACCGGTAACCGGTATGTTCTCGTGGCGCGGTGCGGTTCCGGCGTCCCGGCGGCCACGTAGTTTTAAACACGAGGCGGTCACAGGCGCTCATATGGGGCTCGCGGAGATCGCAGCGGGGGTAGAGGTGACCGCCGAGCAGCGCGACCGGGGGGTCGCGACGGTCGACCGGACCGACGAGTCGCTGGCCGAGCGCCTCGCGGGCCACGAGAAGGCGCTGCCCACCAGTGCGGAGACGGCGGCGACGGTGCTGGAGCGGTACGCGGCCGGCGACAGCGTCGGCGTCGCGGCGCATCGGGCCGGGACCGCACCGGTGACCGCCGCGAAGACGCTGCACCTGCTCGGCGAGTCGGTGCATCCGCTCGGCCCGACCGGTCGGGAGGTGGTCGCCGACTGGCTGGCCGGGGACCTCCCGCGAACGGAGGCACTCGAACTCGCCCGCGCGACCGAGACCGAGTTCGCGCTGGCGGTCTACGTCCAGACGCACGACCCGCTCGCGGACGCCTGTGCCGCCGTCGAGGACGCCCTCGCGGTCCGGCACCGTCCCGACGAGGACCCGCTCGAAGAGACGCGGTCCGACGCTGTGGATCTGTTGTAGGGGACGCCAAACCGACAGGGTGGGTGGGATATTTTTCAGAGTGGTCCTTGCCTGGCACCCACTCGCTTCGCTCGTGGTGAACGACAGCGTGCGCCGCCGTATGGCCGGGAGCGCGTGCCGAGCGCGGACCGCGCGAGGTCAAGCGAGTAGACGGGGACGCCGTCGAGGGCGTCGACGCCCTGTTTGTCGACGAGCACCACGGCTGCGACGGGTTCGCCGCCCTGTTCGCGGATGGCTGCGATGGCCTCGCCCATCGTGGTGCCGCTGGTGACGGTGTCGTCGACGACGTAACACTCCCGGTCGCGGATGTCCGCGAAGTTCCGGGAAAAGGTCCCCTCCAGGTCCTCGATGTCGCCGTCCTCCCACTGGTGTTTCCGGGGGACGTACGCCGAGATGTCCGTCTCGAGTTCCTGGGCGAGGACAGTCGCCAGGGGCGTGCCGGCCTTCTCGATGCCGACCGTCAGGTCGACCGCCTCGCCCTGCTTCGAGAGGAGGTCGGCCATCGCCCGCCCGACGTAGGTCAGCCGCGCCGGGTCCCGGCTGACGGCCGACCAGTCGACGTGGATGTCGTGGGGGTCGGCGCTCTCGGCCGGCCGCGGCTGTGGCGTCGAGGCCCCGCGTTCGACCAGCCAGGACGCCGTCTCGCGGGAGACGTTCAGTTCGTCGGCGATCTCTCCCTTCGAGAGTCCCCGCTCGGCCAGTTCCTCCGCGCTCCGGATGAGGTCGTCGACGTTCTTCATGACTCGAACTCCACCGCTGTCTTTATTGTCGTTTTGCTCTCCTCGAATGCCGCCCCGAAGGAGTCGACGGGCACTACCCGCGTGAGCAGGTCCTCGAGGAACCACTCCGGCATGTCCCCGAGCCGGTCGACTGCGGCCCGGAAGTGGCGGGGCCCGGAGTTGACGCTGCCGACGACGGCCTTGTTGTACATCACCATCTCCTTGTGGAGTCGACCGCCGTCGACCTCGAACGTCCAGGGTTCGGGCACGCCCAAAAGCGCCGCGACGCCGTTGGGGCCGAGTGCCTCGACGCTCCGGAAGGCGTGTTTCGCGTAGCCGGTCGCCTCGACGAGCAGGTCGGCCGGTTCATAGGCCTCGGGAACCTCGTCGACCGGCGTCTCCCGCGAGTCGACGTAGGTGG
>PXSU01000152.1:0-7556 GCA_003022745.1 Halobacteriales archaeon SW_9_67_25 | reverse complement strand
CGACCAGGTACTCGGCCGGGCTGGTGAAGTACTCGCTCATGAACCCGTGGGCGCCGTCGATGCCCCGTTCCAGGGCCGCCCCCGGGGGCGCCATGTCGGCCTCGCCGCGCTCGAAGTAGCGGTTCCCCTCGCCGTCGGGCGGCCGGCGGACCGTCGGCACGACGACGTCGCCGGGCTCGAACCCCCCTGCACCCTCCGCGACGACCCCGACTGCCTCGTGGCCGAGCACGAGGAACTCCTCGCCGGCGGGCGGACCCCCGTGGTGGCCGGCGATGACCTCGTGGTCGGTCCCGTCGACGCCGACCCGCACTGTCCGGACCAGCGGCTCCGCCGGTCCCGGGTCGGGTCGCGGAACCTCGAGCAACGCGGGCCGCTCTGCCCCCCGCTCGATACCGATTGCTTTCATACATTCGCGTTTGCGCCGCGCGAGAAAATATTTATCGATTAATGAGTAAATTATCTGACCGAACTATCACCCTTTAGTGACGGGGGCCGTAGGGACGGACATGGAGACCTACGACCTGCTCTACAGGCTCTACGAGGAGTTCGACACGGAGACGTTGCGGGCCTACCAGGAGTTCGTCGACCTGTTCCCGGCGGTCGACTCCCGGGTCGCGCTCGAACGGTGGCAGGACGCCAGCGAGAAACTGGACGAGCGGAAGGACACGGTCCGGTCGGGGTTGCCGCAAGTGGGGGAGACGTTCGCCGACCTGGCGAGTCGTGCCACCCGTGACCAGGCGTTTACTGCGCTTGACCTGTTCGCCAAGCACGGCCGCGGGGTGAACGTCCTCGTGCTGGACGTCGACGAGACGCTCAGGTCCGCCGGCAACACCGACAACGAGATTCCCCGCGAGACGCTGCACCTCCTGACGCGGTTTCACGAGGACGGCGTCCCCATCGTCATCTGCACCGGCCAGACCCTGGAGAACGTCAAGGGCTTTCTCATCCAGGGGCTCGGGAACGACATCGTCCACTCCGGGTCCGTCAGTGTCGTCTACGAGACGGGCACCGGTGTGTTCACGCCCGGCCACGGTGCCGACACCAAGTGCCTGCTCTACGAGGACCTCGACGCCGACATCCGGGACGTGTTCGGGCACATCCGTTCGCGGGTGTTGCCCGACGCTCCCGCGTCGATCAGGGAGGGGTGTCATCTCCAGGGCAACGAGTTCAACGTCACGCTCAAGCCCAACTCCGAGACCGGCAGCGACCGCGCCGAGGCGGTCATCGACGAGGGTCTCGTCTATCTGCTGGACCTCCTCGAAGAGAGTGTCCTCGAGGTGACCGCCGGGGACGCTGGCGCTGGCGACCGCGCGGCCGGCGGACCCGCAGGCTACGCCCGCGCCTACTACGCGAACGAGGACCCGGAGATACGTGGTGTCCTGGAACGCCGTGACGAGGTACCCGACGTCCCCGTCGCCGAGGTGCCCGCGGCCCTGGCGGGGTTGTTCGAACGAGTCGATGTCGCCTACTACGAGGCCGACGCCGCCGAAATCGGGTCGCTGGAACTCAACAAGGTGGCCGGTGTCGAGGCTGCCCTCGACGTCCTCGGGATCGAGAACCCGTTCGCGCTGATGATGGGCGACTCGAAGACCGACCTCCGCGTGATGGAGTGGCTCGAGGGGACCGACAGCGGCGTCGCCGCCGCCCCCGACCACGCCTCCGAGGACGTCCTCGAACACGTCATGTCCACGAGCGAACTCGTCTTCGACCGCGGCGACGCCGCCGGGATGTTGCACGTGACCTACGCACTCAACCGCCTCGCTGCCCTCGACTGATACAGATTGCTGCCGGAAGGGTTATTCTGACTAGCCCGGTACCGTCCACGTATGAGTCGGATGGACAGCGAGCGCGGGTCCCCGCGTGCGGTTGTCCACAACCGTATCCTCGAAGACCACGACCATGCAAGAGAACGGGAATCAAACCACTGGAGACTCGTCGGCGGAAGGTATCGACCCGTCGTCGGTGACGGACAGACAGCGCGAGACGCTCCGGTTCGTCCACGACCATCTCGGGGTCAGCCGAGCGACGGTGAGCCGCCGGCTCAACGACGTTCCGGGGTTCGAGTGGACGGACCGCGAGGCGTTCACCTCCCGGGTTTTCGGGGAGGACTCCGGTGTGGGCGGCGACTCGGAAACCAGTGAGGGCCACGCAGGGAGTCCGGACGGGGACGACAGCGACCGTGGGACCGTCGCAGGAAACGGCGGCCCCGTTGCGGTATCGGATGACGGCGGCGACGAAATCTCGTCCGCAGAGGGGGCCACGAGTGGGGAGGAGCCGGCCATCGACGCCTTGGGTGGCGCGGCTGCCGGGGGACGGTCGATCCGGATACCGCCGGAACTCGCCCACAAAGTGCTCCACGCCTGTATGCACTCAGACCGGATCACCGAAGACGAGGAGTTGCGCCTCATCGCGGCGTTGCTGGAGGGGTAGGGGGCCTGCGCCGGTCCGTCGGCGTCCGCGGGCGTCCGTGAACGCGGTTGCGCCGACACCCCTAACTATCGGCTGGTCGTACCGGGTGCCATGAGCGATCAGGACGCGCAGGCAGCAGCCGGGACGCCGGAGGGACAGGGCCCGGTCGAGATCGACGAACAGCTGGCCCGACACATCGAGAACAAGCGCGAGGAACTGCTGGAGAAGTTCGACATCCCCGAAGAGTTCCCGCCCGAGGTACTCGAGGAGGCCGAGGCGCGCACGGAGGGGGTTAGCGAGCAGATCGCCGCGGAGGTCGACGGGCGTCGGGACCTCCGGGAGATGACCACCTGGACGACCGACCCCATCGACGCCCAGGACTTCGACGACGCCCTGTCGGTCGAGGACCGTGGCGACGAGTACGTCCTGTGGGTCCATATCGCCGACGTCACCCACTACGTCACCCCCGAAACCGAGATGTGGGCCGAGGCGGTCCGCCGGGCGAACACGGTCTACCTTCCCGGCTACACCATCCACATGCTGCCGCCGACCCTCGCGGAGACGGTCTGCTCGCTGGTTCCCGACGAGGACCGGCTCGCACACACGGTCGAGATGCACCTGGACAAGGAGAACCTCGGCTACGAGTCGATCGAGATCTACAAGTCGGTCGTCCGGAGCGACGCCCGGCTGACCTACACCGAAGCCGAGGAGATCCTCGACGACCCCGCGAGTGCGGACGACCACCTCGAAGACGCCTCGGTCGACCTCGGGGAGAAGTGCCAGCTGGTCTGGGACCTGGCCGACAGGATGCACGAACAGCGCAAGGAGGACGGGTCGCTCGTCCTCAACCCCCGCCGGGACCGGGCTCATACCATCATCGAGGAGTGTATGCTCAAGGCCAACAAGGCCGTCACCCACGAACTCATGTGGGACCGCGGGGTCGAGGCGATGTACCGCGTCCACCCCCAGCCCACCCCCGAGGAGTGGAACGAGGCACTCCAGGAGATACAGGAACTCGACGGCGTCTCGATACCCGGAAGCGCGTGGGACGACCCCCGCAAGGCGGTCAACGCCACCCTGGAGGAGGCCCCCGAGCGCCAGCTCGACAAGATCCAGTGGGCCGTGATGAAGGTGATGCCCCGCGCGAAGTACATGAACGACCCCTTCGGGGGCCACCACGCGCTGAACTTCGAGATCTACGGGCACTTCACCTCGCCAATCCGCCGGCTGTCGGATCTGGTCAACCACTGGATCGTCTACACCAACGACGTCCCCGAGGACCTGGTGGCGCTGTGTGACCGCGCCTCGGACTGCCAGAAGGACGCCGAACAGTGCGAGCGCGAGTACAAGGGCTTCCTCGAAGAGGTCGGGCTGGATCCGGCCGCGATCAACAACCGCGGGATCGAAATCGTGGAGGAGTAGTATGAGCCTGGACCTCGACCCGGAGCAACTCGACCGGTACTCCCGGCACATCATCATGGACGATGTCGGGCCGGACGGGCAGGCGAGGCTCCTCGACGGGGCGGTTCTGGTGGTCGGTGCCGGCGGACTGGGCGCGCCGGTCATCCAGTATCTCGCCGCAGCGGGCGTCGGGACCCTCGGGGTCGTCGACGACGACATCGTCGAGCGGTCGAACCTCCAGCGGCAGGTCATTCACGGGACCGACGACATCGGCCGTCCCAAGGTCGACTCCGCGTCCGAATTCGTCGCCGACCTCAACCCCAGTATCGACGTCGTCCCCCACCACGAACGGCTCTCTCCCGACACAATCGAGGGATTCCTCGCGGAGTACGATTTCCTCGTCGACGCCTCGGACAACTTTCAAACTCGGTATCTCGTCAACGACGCCTGCACGCTCGCGGGGGTCCCCTTCTCGCATGGCGCTATCTTCCGCTTCGAGGGACAGGTAACGACCTTTCCCCGGGCGGCCGACTCGCCGTGTTACCGGTGTCTGTTCCCCGAGGCGCCTCCCGAGGGAACGGTCCCGGACTGTGCCACTACGGGCGTCCTCGGCGTCCTCCCGGGGACGGTGGGTGCGGTCCAGGCCACCGAGACGGTCAAGCACTTCCTCGGGGTCGGCGACCTGCTCGACGGGCGGATGGTCTTCTACGACGCGCTCGATATGAGCTTCGAGGAGGTCCCCGTCCGGAAGAACCCCGACTGTCCGGTCTGTGGCGAGGGCGGCGTCGAGTCGGTCCACGAGGTCGAGTACACCGAGACGTGTGCCATCGGTGCGGACTGACCGGTCGACGGCGTGCGGTCGACCTGTAACGTAGCGACAGCAATCCATGTCACAGCACCCGCGCCTGTTCTCCCACGAACTCGCCCGCCTCGCCGTCCCACCGCCAGGCGCCGACGTAGGGGTGTCGCCCGTCCAGTGCGACGAGCAGGTAGGACTGGCCCGGCCAGGCCGCGCGCGCGATGTCGGTCCGACTGTGCCGGGGCGGTCCCGCGGGGTGGGAGTGATAGAAGCCCGCCAGATCCTGGGCCCCATCCTCGATGCGGTCGATCAGTTCGAGTTGTTCCTCGGGGTCGATGGCGTAGGTCGTCCGGGGCGACTCGGCGGCGTTGCGGGCACGGTGGACCGACTCGACGCGGGTCCGGTCGGCCCCGTGGTTGCCGCCGAAGAGGCCACACACCTCTTCGGGCGCCCCCTCGCGAGCGTGGTCGACGACGGCGTCGTAGACGTCCCGGGGGAGTTCGAGCATACGCGGCGTTGGGACCGGACCCTCATCATGGTACAGGAAAGATAGATTCTTACCCCCTTCACCCTTCGTGTTCATATGAGCTACGAGACAGTGCGCGAGGCCGATCCCGCGGTGGCCGACGCGCTCGCGGGCGAGCGGCAGCGACAGAACGACACCCTGGCGATGATCGCCAGCGAGAACCACGTCAGCGAGGCCGTTCTCGAGGCACAGAGTTCCGAACTCACCAACAAGTACGCCGAGGGCTACCCCGGCGAGCGCTACTACGGCGGCTGTGCGTACGCCGACGAAGTCGAGCAACTGGCCATCGACCGCGCGAAGGAACTGTGGGGAGCCGACCACGTCAACGTCCAGCCCCACTCGGGAACACAGGCCAACATGGGCGTGTACCTCGCGATGCTCGAACCCGTCGACCGCATCCTCTCGCTGGAACTCGAACACGGCGGGCACCTCTCGCACGGCCACCCCGCGAACTTCGCGGGCAAGACCTACGAGGTCGAACAGTACCACGTCGACCCGGAGACGGGTTACGTCGACTACGAGGCCATGCGCGAGCAGGCCGAGGCGTTCGATCCCGACATCGTCGTCGCGGGCTACTCCGCGTACCCCCGGGACATCGACTGGGAAGCCTTCCGGGAGGCGGCCGACGCCGTCGACGCCTACCTGCTGGCCGACATCGCCCACGTCACGGGCCTGGTCGCGGCCGGCGTCCACTCCTCGCCGGTCGGCGTGGCGGACTTCGTGACCGGCAGCACCCACAAGACCATCCGCGCCGGCCGGGGCGGCATCATCATGTGCCGCGAGGAACACGCCGACGCCATCGACGCCGCGGTCTTCCCCGGCGGACAGGGCGGCCCACTCCTGCACAACATCGCCGGCAAGGCCGTCGGCTTCGGCGAGGCCCTCAGTCCCGAGTTCGAGGCGTACGCCCAGCAGGTCGTCGACAACGCCGCCGCGCTGGGCGAGCGCCTCCAGGAGCACGGCCTCTCGCTGGTCTCGGGCGGGACCGACACCCACCTCGTGCTCGTCGACCTCCGGGATTCACATCCCGACACGACCGGCAAGGAAGTCGAGGAAGCACTGGAGGAGGCGGGCATCGTCCTCAACGCCAACACCGTCCCCGGCGAGACGCGCTCGCCGTTCAACCCCTCCGGCATCCGTGCTGGCACGCCGGGATTGACGACCCGCGGGTTCGGCGAGGAGGCCTGCCGCGAGGTCGCGGACCTCATCGTCCGCGTCGTCGACGACCCCGCCGACGAGGACGTGAAAGCCGAGGTGTCGGACCGCGTCGACGAACTCACCGACGAATACCCCCTCTACGACTAGCCGGCGGGTCACGACATCCGCCGCCGGCCGTGTGCGCACGACACACACGGGCCGGGCTTTTCAACTCTCCCGCCGGACATCCAGCCGATGCAACCACAAACGCGACGGCGTCACCTTCTCCGGCTGGCTGGGCTGGCTGCCACCGCTACACTCGCCGGCTGTGGGGGCGACGGCGATGGCGACGGAGATGGCGGCGATGGCGGTGGCGGGTACGGCGGTGGCGACGACAGTGATAGTGCCGGGGACGGCGGCGGGACCGACGGCGACGGCGACGGTGACACTAGCGAGGATAGCAGTGACGGAAACACGGACGACGGCGCGACGGCCACCACGACGGGGACGGCGACGCCGACAGACGCGCCCGGGACTGACGAACTGGACCTCCGCGAGGCCAATGTCGTCGGCGTCGAGTTCGCGGGCGGGGACGGTTCATACGACTTCGACGTGACACTCCACCACGACGACGACGGCGAGGAGGGGTACGCGAACTGGTGGCAGGTCGAGCGCCTCGACGGGACGCAACTGGGCCGGCGCGACCTCGCACATCCCCACTCCCGGCAGCCGTTCACTCGGTCGAGCCTGTCTCCGTTCGACATTCCGGCGGACGTGACCTGCGTCGTCGTCCGGTGCCACGACCAGACGCACGGCTACGGCGGCCGTGCGGTGCTGGTGAACCTCGACTCCGGGGCGACCCGTGGCATCCTGCAGGGAGCGGACCCGCAGTCGTTCGGCGCCGGCGATTGCCCCTGATACGGATTGCTGCAGCTATTTTCCAGGTCGACCGCATGACAGCGTGCGGTCGATCCAGTAATGAACGACAGCAATCCGTATGAGGCCGCTGACGCCGGTGTCGGCCGCGAAGTATAAGTCCACGCTGTGGCAAGGTTCCGACGGTGACCGACGCCACGCGAGTCCGGCCGACGGTCCTGGTCGTCGACGACGAACCCGACGTCGCAGACACGTACGCGCTGTTTCTGAGCGACGACCGCCTCGACGACTTTTTCGGAATGGTCTCGAAGCTCTCGGTCCTCAGAGAGGGGATGACGCAGGCCGAACTGCGGGATAGCGAGGAGTACCAGCAGCTCAGACGGGAGGCCGAACAGCTCGGCGATGAAC
>PXSU01000151.1:22183-24126 GCA_003022745.1 Halobacteriales archaeon SW_9_67_25 | reverse complement strand
ATCCGGTCGCCGTCGGCCGTCTGGAGTTCGAGCTGGCTGCCGTCAGGCAGTGTACTCGTCGTGTCGCCAGCCGTCGCCAGGTCCTCGAACAGGTGGTGGTACTGGTCGCGGCTGTGCGTCGGATGGAGGTCGAACACAGTCATCCCTTCGAGAGCGGCGCCATCGTAACCTGTGAGGGCGGTGGCCGCCTCGTTGACGTCGGTAATCCCGGCGGTGTCGGCATCCATCAAGAAGATGGCGTCGGGGGCGGCCTCGACGAGGGTGCTCCGGCGCTTGTGTGTGTCCGTGAGCTCTGTTTCATAGCTGGTGGCGGCCAGCTCGCGGCCGAGCAGCCGCGCGATGAGTTCGACAAACGCCTTTTCGCTGGCCTCGAAGCTGTTCGTTCGGGGGTTCTCGTCGACGAAGCAGACCGTCCCGTAGGACTCCCCGCGAACGAAGATAGGAGCCCCGAGATAGCAGGCGAGGCCGTGTTCTTCGTAGGCAGGGTCGTTAGCCCATCCTTCCTCGGGCGCATTGGTGAGGGCGACCGGCGAGTCAGCCTCCATCGTGCGGCGGCAGTACGTCGTCGCCCGGTTCAGCGTCTCTCCCGGGGCAAACAGGGTCGCAGGGCCGCCGACGCTGGCGACGACCTCGTGGATACCGGCCGCCTCGTCGGCGCGTTCGATGTGACCGTTCTGTACCCCGAGAAACTCCCGTCCGAGCGCGAGCGCTTTGGTCTGTTTGTCTTCCAGCGACAGCTCGTCGGCGGACATGATCTCGTAGAGGCTCTGTCTGATGCTGTCACTCGGTGCGCCGGATATAATATCTGACATAGTGCGGGGAGAACCAATCCTTTGGTTTTGTCAAGGGATTTTGACGAATAAGGATTGTGGCCCATTAGTTAGGCGGTGTTCAGATAAGGATCAAGGATGAGGCGGTGCGATTTTTGAGTGGCTATGCTCGAAATCGCACGCCTCGGCCACGGTAGCGACCGCTTCGGTGAAGAGGACATGGACGACTGGCTGGAGCACGCCGTCGACGACGAGGAGTACATGACGGTCACACTGACGACGACACCCCACGACGAAGGGATCCCCCTGGATGACGCTGATTGGGTCGAGGGCGGGATGCCCCGACAGAGCTACGCCTCACCGTGGATGGTCGCGTCGCCGAAGCACGCCGCGATCGTTCGACGGCAGGGTCGCCTCGAAGAGTCGTTCGTCCAGACCGTCGTCGACGCGCTCGAGCACTATCTGGAACCACCGACCGAGGAATGACCGATCACGCGACAGTGTACGACGTCGGGGAACGAACTGGCAATCCTGAGGATGCCTCCATCGACAGGGTTTGTGAGCGTCTGCTCGAACGGGCTGCTACTCCCCGGACGAATCACCTGGATGCGCATCTCGATGGAACGATGGCCACGGTTGTCGATCGATACGGGGACGCAGTCGTTCAGGAGGTCATCCACCGGATCCTCATCGACGGCGTCCCGTTTCGGACGGCCGCTGCAGATCACGATGTGGCGGCACTCGATGGAGTTCGGATCGGAACTGTCGCGACGCAGGTTCCCCGTGAATAATTTCGACCCCTAGTGAATGTCTTCAGGCGATTATAACCGTCAGTATGAGCTACCGTTCTCATACGTATTGAGCCGATATATGACTCTCATCGAGTCAATTGCTACAACGACAGCAAAGACAAGGCTGAGACCACCAGTACCGATATTGCTACTGGGTATCGCCGTGATGATACCGATAACAAATGATGCGACTCCGACTCGTCCCAAGAAGTTTCCTACAATAGTGGCAGCAATTTTCTGTGGGACAGTAACTGAACCATCGTATCCGGCAATCAGAAATGTCCACTTTCGTATCTTGATCAGGTACGCGAAAGCTAGCAATACGCCACCGACTCCGAACCAACCCACAACCGCTGAAAGTTCACTAATCATCTTCTTTGGT
>PXSU01000151.1:0-22156 GCA_003022745.1 Halobacteriales archaeon SW_9_67_25 | reverse complement strand
ACATCTCTGACAGTCGTCTCCAGTTCTACGGCCGGCTGGAAGATGTCCTCAACCGAGCACTCGAAGAAGTAGGCGAGTTTGAATACCAGCTCTGCCGACGGATCGTAGCGGTTCCGCTCAATGCCGTTGATTGTTTGGCGTGTCACCTTCACTTCCTCTGCGAGGGCTCGCTGGCTCATCCCGTGGTGCTCTCGCACCGTCTTCAGTGAGTTCTCCACCGTAAATCACCTCTGCCGGCCGATGACGATTGCGAACGCGCTGTATGTCAGGTACAGCCCGGCGACGAAAAGTGCGATAGCCACACTCCAGGGCTGCCATTCGAAGAGACCCAACCCCCACGCGGCTGTCAGGGCCGGAAACACGCCCGCAGAACCCAACCCCAACAGCGTAAGCGTCCACCCGGTCACGATTCGTTCAAGATTCGGCCGGCGGGAACGGGCCTGACACGCCGTCGAACGCCCGCGCAGTCCACGTTGTCGTTGAGTGGACCGTGACCGGGTGGATAAGAACAGCAAATGTTGCGAGGCGCTATAAGAACAGCAAATGTTGCGAGGCGCTGTGGTAATCGCAAGAATGCGTGGCGACTGTTTCCTTCAATTGTGGGAAGGAACTTCATGGGTCGGGGCAGATTTGAACTGCCGACTTCCTCCGTGTGAAGGAGGTATCATAACCGGACTAGATCACCGACCCGCGCAGCCGTGGCTACTCCGACGGCGGACTTAAGAATTGCCTTGCTCACTCGCGCAGGTCGCGCAGTTTCTCGCGGGCGTCGCCGATGGCTTCCTTGGCCTCGCCCTCGGCGCGTTCCTGGATATCCTCGAGGTCGGCGCGGATATCCTCTAGCCGTCCCGGTTCGGGCTCCGCTTCGTTGCCCGTCTCTTGGCCGTCTCGCCCGCTCGTTTCAGGTAGTACCGCGCGTCTTCGAAGTGCTTGTTCATATCTGACCTTATGCGAGGGACAAATAAATTCTTTGTGGCGGCCCCCGCGTCGTCCGCCCGATCAGTACGTGGGGTTCTCCTCGCGGACGCCCTCGCGTTTGTTGACGACGCGTGCGAGCGTGAACAGGACGTCGGAGAGGCGGTTGAGGTAGACGACGGCGGTGTCGTTGACGCCGGACTGTTCGGAGGCAAAGGCGACCGCGCAGCGTTCGGCACGCCGGCAGACCGACCGGGCGTGGTGGAGTTTCGTCCCCGGCTCCGAGCCACTGGGGAGGATGAACGACTCCAGCGGGTCGAGTTCGTCGTCGTAGCCGTCGATCCACCCCTCGGCGGCCTCGACGTGGTCTTCGCGGACGGACGGGTCGTCCTCGTCGGGGTCCGGATTCGCGAAGTCGGCCTGGGCGATGTGGAGGTGGTTCTGTGCCTCCCGGAGCTGGGCGTCGACGTCATCGTACCCTGTCGGGCGGACCATCCCCACCAGCGAGTTCACCTCGTCGACGGTCCCGTAGGCCTCGATTCGCGCGTTGGCCTTCGAGACGCGGTCCATGTTCCGCAGGTCGGTCAATCCCTCGTCGCCGCGGCCGGTGTAGATTTTCATGCCCTTTGTGGGGGCGGTGGCGACTTATACTACCGGCTGCAGGCTTGCGAGACTGCACTCCCCTCGCGCTGACCGCGAGGACGGGTCATGCCGTGTCGGTGTACAGCGAGTAGACGATGACCGCGAAGCCGAGCGCGAGGAGGGCGCTCTCGACGAGCTGGCCGAGCTGGAAGCCGGCCCGGAGCACCTGGTCGACGACGCCTCCCAGCAACGTTCCCAGGGTGACGATACCGAAGCCCACCGAGAGGTACCCCAGCGACGGGGCACCCGTCCGGCTGTAGGCCCGGTTACGAGAGGACCGTAATGAGACCGCCGAGCAGTGGCGTGACCGTCTTCAGTGCGATGATCGCGACGGGCGTCGTGATTTCGTGTGGGCTCATGTCTCCTTTCGCACCTCCGACCAGAGGTTCGCGAGCCGTTCGTCGGCAGTCCGGGGGGCCCGGAGGATGTCGACCTCGAAGGCGGGGTCTTCGTCGAGGGTGATGACAACCTCCTCGAAGGTCACCGTGTACCGGCTGGCGTGCTGGCCGTCGGGTCGGATCTCGGTGCCCTCCTCGAGCAGCGACGCCTCCGTGAGCAGTTCGGGCTTCCGGTAGGTCGTCGAAAGCGGTACGCCCGACCGGTCCGAGATATCGTCGGCGGTCATGGGCTCGTCCAGTTCCCGGACGATCTTCCGGCAGTCCGGGTCGTCGAGGGCGTCGAGGATGTCCTGCAGGTCGGGCGTTCCCTCGTCCCCGAACGTCGCGGACCATCCGTACCCGGTGGTGGTCACCCGACGGCCATAACGCCACCGACACGGGCACGCCTGTCCCCGGCCCTGGCCGCGTCCGCCGCCGGTCCCGGATCCAGCGGTGTGTGATTCGACGGGCACCGTGACGGGCAGGACTTCCGCAATCCGTATCACGCCACTGCCTCGACGGCCTCGGCGAAGAGGTCGACGCCGAGTTCCACCTCCCGCCGGGTCACGTCCAGCGGCGGGAGCAGGCGCACCGTCTTCTCCCCGCAGCCGACGGTTAGCAACCCCTTCGAGAGCGCGGCGGCGATGGCGTCCTCGCGGCGCTCCTCGCTCTCGAACTCGACGGCGAGCATCAGTCCCTTCCCGCGGACGTCGACGACGCCGGGCAGGTCGGCCTCGCGCAGGCGCTCTTTCATCGCTCGCCCGCGCTCGGTGGCGTTGTCGAGCAGGCCGTGCTCCTCGATGGCGTCGAGCGTGAGCGCGCCCTGCGCTGCGCCGAGGATGTCCCCGGCCCCCCACGTCGAGGAGATACGGCTCGTTTCCTCCGGAAAGACGTCCCCCCGCGAGATGGTCGCGCCGACCCGGAGTGCCTTCGCGCCCGCGATGACGTCGGGCGTGAACGCGTAGTGGTCCGAGGCCCACATCTCGCCAGTCCGGCCGACGCCACTCTGGACCTCGTCGACGACCAGCGTGAGGTCGTGCTCGCGGGCCAGCGCCCCCACCTCGGCCGCGAAGGAGTCGGATGGAAAGCGGTAGCCTCCCTCCCCCTGGATCGGTTCGATGACGAACGCCGCCACCTCCTCGTCGTTGACCCAGCCCGTCCCCTCAGCGAGCATCTCCCGGAGCCAAGAGGTCTCCTCGAAGAAGAAGCCACAC
Organism: Halobacteriales archaeon SW_9_67_25; assembly: GCA_003022745.1. Classification (GTDB taxonomy): domain Archaea; phylum Halobacteriota; class Halobacteria; order Halobacteriales; family Haloarculaceae; genus SW-9-67-25. The sequence goes on along the minus strand of PXSU01000151.1, from coordinate 19,008 downwards.
TCGCAGGTCGCCGGCGTGCAGGTCCGGTCGGCACAGAAGGGTGTCGTCTCGACGCTGGAAATCTCGGGGAAGTGGCGCCGGTAGGCCTCCTTCGAGCGGTTCAGCGAGAGTGTCCCCAGCGTACGCCCGTGGAACGCGCCCTCGCAGGTGAGAACGTACTTGCCGCGGGTGTGGTCGTAGGCGATCTTGAGGGCGTTCTCGACGGCCTCGGCGCCCGTGTTCGAGAGGAAGACTGTGTCCATCCCGTAGTGGGAAGTCGCGTCCACGATCCGCTCCATCAGCCCCGTGGGACCGGGGACGTCGGGGTCGAGGCCGCCGCCCGTGACGTAGAAGTCCTGGCCGGCGATCTTCAGGGGGTCCACGATGTCGAACGCCGCCAGCGGGTCGAGTATCTTCGGGTTGTTGTACCCCAGCGGCATCGCGCCCACGTGGGCGGTAAAGTCCATGAGGACGTTCCCGTCGATGTCGGTACAGAACGGGCCGATTGCGGGCTCGGAGTGGTCCCAGACGAACCCGTAGACGTAGGTCGACGGTGCCGCGAACCGGTGGTGGTGATCGACCCACTTCCGTGCGGCGTCGCCCGGAATCGTCGACACGTCGGGTTCGACGGTGTCGCGGTCCATGCCCGGATTGACGGCCCCCCGAACCAAGAACGTTCCAGGTCCCGACCGGCCCTGCGAGGGTTTTATCGCCCGGTGGGCCGATGTGGGGGTATGCGCCACGCCAAGGGACCCCTGCTCTCGATCGACGTCGGGGACAGAAGTAGCGAAACCGTCGACGTCGAAGAGACCCTCGCCTCGTTCATCGGCGGCCGCGGGGTCGCGACGAAACTCGCCTTCGACCGTCTCCCCTTCGACGCCGACCCGCTGGGGCCGGACAACCGCCTGTATCTCACGAGCGGTCCGATGCAGTACTCGGCGATGTCGTTCACCGGGCGGATGAACGCCACGGCCGTCTCGCCGCTGACCGGCGGGATCGCCTCCTCGAACGCTGGCGGGTTCGTCTCGCGACACTTCACCGGCGCGGGCTACGGCGCCGTCGAGATCGTCGGTGCCAGCGACGAACTGCTCGCGGTGCACGTCTCCGACGACGGCGTCGCGTTCGAAGCCGTGCCCGAACTCGGGGAAGCGACCGTTCCGGAGGTGAGCGGGTACATGGCCGAGGAACACGGGCTGGACGTCGAGCAGATCGTCTGTATCGGCCCGGCCGGCGAGAACCAGGTGCGCTTTGCCTCGCTCATGACGACGGAGTCGCGGGCTTTCGGCCGTGGCGGCCTCGGGGCGGTCCTGGGTGCCAAGAACGTCAAGGCCGTCACCTTCGCGGGCGATTCCGCGCCGGAGGTGGCCTTCCCCGAGGAGGCCGCCGCCGTCCACCGCGAGGCCGCCACGTCCGACAGCATCATGAAACGGCAGGGCACCACGAGCGTCTCCGACCTGGCAAACGAGGTCAACGGGATGCCCTCCTACTACTGGTCGGAACTCCAGTTCGACGGCATCGAGGGGATCAACGGCGCGGCCGTCGAGGAGAAGAAGCACAAGAAGGGGACCTGTTCGCAGTGTGCCTTCGCGTGCAAACCCCCAACCAGGGACGAAGGGACCGGCCTGGAAACCGAGGGTCCCGAGTTCGAGACGACCTTTGCGCTTGGCTCGAACGTTGGCGTCGACGACATCGTAGACGTGATGCAGTCGAACGAACTGTGTGACATCTACGGGATGGACACCATCTCCTGTGGGAACACAATCGCGGCCTACCTCGCAGCAGAGGAGGAGTTCGGCAACGCCGAGTTGATCCACGACCTGGTCGAGAAGATCGCCTACCGCGGGGGGGTCGGCGACACGCTCGCGGAGGGGATCGCCCGCTGTCACGACGAACTGGGCGTGGACGACTACACGGTGAAGAACCTCGACTTCGCGGCCCACGAGGGACGGACCCTCCACGGGCAGGGGCTGTCCTACGCCGTCGCGAACCGCGGCGCAGACCACATGTACTCGACGTTTTACGCCTGGGAGTACCCCCTCGTCGAGAGCGAGGCTGCCTTCCCCAAGGAGGGCCTGGAGGGCAAGGCACCCGCGGTCGCCAGACAGGAGAACGCACGCGCCCTCGAGGACTGTGGTATCATCTGCCGGTTCTCCCGGTCGATCATGTCCCCGGACCGCCTCGAGGCGCTGTTCGACGCCGGCTACGAGGACCTTCTGGACGTCGGTGCCCGCGTGGTCGAACTCGAACGGGCGTTCAACAACCGGCGGGGCTTTTCGGCGGCCGACGACGACCTCCCCTACCGGGAGCACATCGAGGGCGACCTCGACGCGGCGATCGCCGAGTACTACGACGTGCGGGGCTGGACCGAGAACGGGATCGTCCCCGGTCTCGGCGAGCCGTCCAGTGGCGGGGCAGCTGCCGACGACTGATGAGCGGGACGAAATAGGCATCCTCGTCGCGACGGTATTCTTGACGATGGTCTTCTATTCCCCCCTGAACGTTGGAGTGCCTCAACCGGGTAACAATCCCACATTCCTGCGAGCCGTCGGTGGACTGGGCGCCACAGCAACTGCAGTGTGGAACTGCTACAGCACCGTCCGGACCTAAAGGAACCGGTCAGGGACAAACGGAACACCGACTGAAGGGAGGTATTCACGCTGTTCCGTGAGGACGAGCAATATCACCACGGCGACGGCGGGGAGTACCGCCGGGGAGACTCCGATCCGCTTGAGAACTGCGTAATCGAGCGGTGGGTAAATCAGGCTTATCGTTACGACACCGCCAGTGAGCATACCGACCATCGCACCAGAGAGGATCAGACTGTAGATGTAGACGACCGCGATGGTGAACAACAAGAGCAGTCGAAGTGATACTGTCGATAGAGATCCCTCGAGCAGTGCGGCGGTATCACCGCCAGTATCCGCTTCACCCCACGCGGTTTCGCGGAACCGCCGTGCCGCACTGATCGAGAGTGCGAAGGTCGTACCAACGAGCGCGATATCCATGTACGGCATCTCGACGAACAGAATGAACGGAGCACCGATCACTCGGCCGGTCACTCGCTGGTCGTCTTCCTGGCCGCGACCCTCCGGTCCGTGGACGTCGTGGCGTGGCCAGTGTCAGGAAAGAGGAGGTCTTCGAGGGAGTCGGAACCCTTAGAAAGCGCGCCGCCACAGTACCGGTCATGGGACTGTTCCGCTCGGGCGAGATACTCGGCATCGCCGAGTCCGCGCTCGAGTTCGCGCTCTCGGCCTCGCGGGACGCCCACCCCGACGAGTACATGGGGCTGCTCCGCGGGGAGGACGCCCGCAACGTGGGCCTGGACGAATCCGGCACCGTCCTGACGGAGGGACTGGTCATCCCGGGCACGGAAACCAACCCCGTGAGCGCGACAGTCAAGACCAACATGATACCCAACGACCTCAGCGCCGCGGGCTCGATTCACTCCCACCCCAACGGCGTCCTCCGGCCAAGCAACGAGGACCTCGCGACCTTCGGGCGCAACCGCGTCCACATCATCGTCGGCGCGCCCTACGGCCAGGGTGACTGGCAGGCCTACGACCGCGAGGGCGAACCGATCGACCTGCCGGTGCTTGGGGTCGACCCGCCAGAGGAGGAATTTTTCGATTTCACCCAGGCGGACATCGACCGCGAGTTGCGCGAGGAGGACTTCGACCGATGAGACCACGCGAACCATGACACGCGTCGTCGCACAGGGCACGTTCGACATCCTACACCCCGGCCACGTCCACTACCTGCGGGACGCGGCGGCGATGGGTGACTCGCTGTCGGTCATCGTCGCCCGTGCGCCGAACGTCACCCACAAACCCGACCCGGTCGTCCCGGTCGACCAGCGTGTCGAGATGGTCGACGCGCTGGACCCGGTCGACGACGCCCTGAAGGGCAACCCCGAGGACATCTTCGTCCCCATCGAAACGCTCGACCCCGACGTCATCGCGCTCGGGTACGACCAGCACCACGACGAGGCCGCCATCGAGGCGGCCCTCGCCGAGCGCGGCATCGATTGCGACCTGCGCCGTGCCTCGGCCCGCGAGCACGGCGAGGACGAACTCCTCTCCTCGGCGCGCATCATCGAGACGGTTCTCGCCGAGCGCGGGTGACAATGCGGTCGCTGTCCGTGCCTCACTCCGCGGGCCCCGGCCGGGAGCGGGCCGTCACGACGATGCCGGCGATGACGACCGCGCCGCCGGCGACGGTCAGCGCGCCCGGTATCTCCGCGAGGACGACCGCCGCCAGCAGGGCACTCCCGACGGGTTCGCCCACCAGCGAGACGCTCACCACGCTCGATTCGACGTACTCCAGGGCCCAGTTGATGAGGGTGTGTCCGAGGATGCCCGGCCCGACGGCCATGCCGAGAAAGAGCACCCACTCGCGGGGCGGGTAGCCCAGCAGGGGCGCGCCCTGTGCCAGCGCGACCGCGAGCAGGCCGGCCGCGGCGACAGCGTAGACCACGAGCACGTACGGGACGACCGAGACGCGCTGGCGGATCGAGCGCCCGGCCAGCACGTACGCCGCCGCGGCGACCGCGCCCGCAAGCGCCAGACCGTTGCCCACCAGCGGCGCGGAGGCGGCAGTCATCCCGAGCAACCCCTCGGCGGACATCGTCGCCACGCCGACCATAGCGACGAGGATGCCCCCGACGGTCTTCGTGGTGACCCGCTCGCCCAGCAGGAGCGTTGCGCCGGCCGCGACGAACAGCGGCTGGGTCTGGACGAGCGTCACGGATGCGGCGACGGTGGTGAGGTCGACGCTGACGAACCAGGTCCCGAAGTGGGCCGACAGCGCCAGCCCCGCACCCACGGCCGCGAGGGCGTCACGGCGGGCGACGCCGCCCAACTCGGCGCTGGCGCCGCGGGCTAGCGGGAGCAACAAGAGGATGGTAAACGTCACGCGGTAGAAGGCCATCACCGACTCGGGGGCGTCGCTCAGGCGGATGAGGATGGCGCTGGTGCTCGCCGCCAGCACCGCCACGGCGACGGCGGCCAGTGCCAAGCGGTGCTGTCCGAACCGCGCTCCGAGCCGGCCGGCCAGCGGCGTCCGTTCCGTCACGACGAACCCGGACTCCTTCTGTCTACACCGGGTGGAACCACTCCTCGTACTCGGCCGACTGTTCGTCGAGGATGTCGAAAAACCGGGTCTGGATCTCGTCGGTGACCGGGCCCTTCGTGCCCGCGCCGATCTCGTTGTCGTCGACCGAGCGGATGGGCGTCACCTCCGCGGCCGTGCCCGTGAAGAACAGTTCGTCGGCGGTGTAGAGTTCCCCGCGGGAGACGGTCGCGCCGTCGTGGACCGTATAGCCCAAATCGCGGGCGATCTGGATGACCGACCGGCGCGTGATGCCGTCGAGGATTGACTCGGCGAGGCCGGGCGTGTAGAGTTCGCCGTCCCGGACCAGAAAGAGGTTTTCGCCGGGGCCCTCCGCGACGTTGCCTTCCTTGTTGAGGACGATAGCCTCGACGTAGCCGTTGCCCGTCGCCTCGAGGCTTGCCAGCACGCTGTTGACGTAGGGACCGGTCGTCTTGGCGTTCGTGGGGATCTGGCTGGAGGAGTACTTGCGCCACGAAGAGATGGCGACGTCGACGCCTTCCTCCAGGGCCTCCTCGCCGAGGTAGGCCCCCCACGGCCAGACGGCGATGGCGACCTGGGTGGGCGCGTCGGCGGGATTCAGTCCCAGTGGGCCGTACCCGTAGAATGCGATGGGCCGGATGTAACAGGACGCCAGTTCCTCTCGGCGGATGAGTTCGACCGTCGCCTCGGTCAGTTCCTCGGGCTCGAACGGTATCGTCATGTCGTAGGGCTTGGCGGACTCGTAGAACCGGTCCAGGTGTTCCTCCCAGCGGAAGATTGCCGGCCCGTCGGCAGTGTCGTAACACCGGACCCCCTCGAAGACCCCAGTCCCGTAGTGGAGGGCGTGCGAGAGCACGTGGATCTGTGCGTCCTCGAAGTCGACGAACTCGCCGTCGAGCCAGACGGTGTCGACTCCCTCGTACATCTCCGGGCGGTCGTAGTCGCTCATGGCCGGTCCCTCCCGGGGCGATACTGCTCGAACCCTGTGCGCGTGCTGGTTTCGTCGGATGCCATACTCGACAATCCGTGGCCACCGTTAAGAGTGTTGACGGTTCCGCGCCGCGCTTCGCCGCCGGTCGGCGCGTCGAAGGCCTACGTCTCGCCGCCGGTCCGCGTGTGGAAGGCCCGTCCGGAGTCGAAGCTGGTGAGGTCCTCGATGCGCGCCTCCAGGTCCTCGATCTCGGCCTGGAGGTCCCCGGCGTCTTTTCGGCTTCGTCGACCGAGGCCTTGCGGACGTACTCGCGCTGTTCGACCTCGAAGACGTCGGTGGTCGCGAGTTCGGTCACCGCCAGGGCCTCCTCGACCTTCTCCGGGTCGGGCGCGGTGACCCGCTCGCGGTCTATGCCGGCCGCCTCCAGCGTCGCCAGCACCTCCGTCTCGTCTTTCAGGGAGCGCCGTCGCCGGCTCGTGCGCTGGACGGAGCCGAACTGGCCGCTGACGGGCTGGTCGTGGTGGAGCCGGTCCAGCAGGACCTCGCTCACCTCCGTCCTGAGGTCGTCGGCGCTCCGCTGGACGTCCGACAGCAGGGTGTAGAGGTTCACCAGCGCCGGCGTGCCCATCCCCTCGATGTCCGTCGGGTCGTGGCGTTCGAGCGCGTCGACCAGCAGCAGTGCGTCGGCGTACACCGAGACGTCCGGTTCCTCGCGGTCGGCCGCCCCGCTCTCCGGGCGGTCGGCGTCCACCAGCGGCGACCCCGTGGGTGTCTCGGACTCTGAGAGGACGCCCTCGCGGTCGTCGATCTCGAAGCGCGGGTGCAAGGACAGCACCGTCGCGTACGGTTCGGCGTCAGGGGGCAGGCGGTCGAGGTCGAACCCCTCCGGGGCGTCCCGGACGCGCCCGACAAGCGTCTCGAACTGGTCGCGTTCGAGAGGAACGCGGTCGCCGTCTTCGCGGTACTCCACGACGACGCGGTGTTCCTGTGTCTCGACGACCCGGAACCGCTTTCGCGAGAGCGGCGTGACGAGCGTCGCGTCGGCGGACACCTCCTCGACGTTCTCCAGGAGGTTGTGCCAGGTGGCGCTGAAGGACATACCCCGATTTCGTCTCCCCTCCTACAAAGGGTTCCGGGCTGGCTGATCTCCCTCCCGAAGGCGTGACTGGCGAAAGGATTACACTCGCTCGTATACGACGTATATGCGTGAGCACCACCATCCGCGTCTCCGACCGGACCAAGTCGATGCTCGCCGTCCTGAAAGAGGACGACGAGAGCTGGGACGAGTTCCTGTCCCGACTCGCACGGCGCGAGAAAGACGTCGACGAGCTCGCGGGATTTGCCGGCGACGACGCCATCGTCGGACACATGGAGGAAGCCAACGACGAATTGAGCGAATCGCTCGACGCGGACGGGTCCCGGACCGATGATCTGCTTGGACAATAGCGTGCTCAGCCGGTTCGCGAGTCCGCGAACCTATCCGGAGGTGACCCGGTATCTCTCGGAACATTCGGGAGAACCCTGGACGGTTCCGGCGACCGTGGCCTACGAGTACTACGCCTACTTCGACTCCCAAGCGGAGATACGGTCACAAAAACGAGCGCTCGAATCGCGCCTCGAAGGCATCCTCCCGGTCACCGACGACGTTGCCGCAGAGGCCGCACAGATGGAAGTCACGCTCGAAAAACAGGACATCTCGCTGGCGACGGCTGACCTCCTTCACGCTGCGACCGCCAGGGAAGCCGGGGCCACGTTCGTCACCCGGGACGCAGACGACTTCGATAGCGATCCGATACGGCAGTTGTTCTCCGTCGATATGATACGGCCGTAGTCACTCGAACAGCCCCTCGATGTCGGCCTCGCGGTCGGCGCGCCTGCCGGTGTGTTCGGAGAGTCGCTGGAAGACGATACCCCGATTCCCGGGTTTGCGGACGAAGTCGAAAAGCAAGGTCACGAAGGGACTCTCGCTTCTCCCGTCGTCGAGGTCCGCCCGGGCGTACTCGATGGCCCGCTCCGCGACGCTCTCGTCGTAGCCCGCCTCCGCGCCGAGCACGGACAGGTACGCACGGACCTCGCGGACGTTGACCTCGCGGTACCCCGCGGGCAGGTCAACGAGGTACTCGCAGGCACTGTCGGCGAGGCCAGTCGCCCCCGACCAGTTTCGGTTCCGGGCGTGGTAGACGGCGGCAGTGAACTGGATGAGGCCGTGGAGGAACCGTTCGTCGTCGGTCCCCGGTTCGAGGCCGAGCCAGTGGTCCTCCCAGGCGTCGTGGGCCGCGTGGTGGCCGCCGGCGTTGTAGATAGCGACCCCGGCCCGGAGGTGCGCGTCCATGCGGCCGGGTTCGGACCGCGGCCACAAAGCGTCTCCGGGGCTCGGTCGTTCGGGTCCGCTGTGGCCGTCCACCCGTCGGCTGTTCCCGGCGAGGGCGTTATCGTTTTCACCCTGGGAGCGAATGTCCCAGTGACACGCGTCGCCCGTCGGCGCGAGAGAGTCAGGCATGTCGGATTCGTCGCTTCCCATCCAGGCCTCGCGTGACTACGTGCGGGTCGCGCTCGTGGCCTGCTGTGTGCTGGCGGTCGTCCTGGCAGCGGTGCTCGTCCCCACGCTCGCCGGCAGCGGACTGGGTGACAGCCCCGCCAGTTCGATGATTCCCGGCGACGAACTGAGCACCGAGGCCGACGGCGGGACGGGGAGCCGGCCCGGCGAGTCCGGCAGCGAACCGGGCGAGGTCCCCGACGCTGGCGCGGCCGGCGGGGGGACGGGGGGTGGCCAGCTGGGCGCGCTGAACCCCGGCGACAGCACCGACGTCGGCGGCGCCGTCGACGTCGAGGAGAATCCCTACCAGTCACAGGAGACCGACGTCCACCTGACCGTCCGGAGTTCCGCCCCGGCCTACTGGCGGACCGGTTCCTACGACCGCTACACCGGCTCGGGGTGGGCACAGACGGGCGATTCCCGGGCCTACGACGGACAAATCCAGACGCGGGGCATCCGGGGCGAACGCGCCGAGTACCGCGTGAGACTCGAACGGCCGGCGACGGCGCTCCCGACGGTCTGGCGGCCCGCAACCGTGGACGGCCCGGCGGGGCTGACGGTCACCGACGGGCGGGCGCTCCGGTCGGAACGCAGCCTTGACCCTGGGACGACCTACGAGGGGGTGAGTTACCGGGCGCCGCGGGACCCGGCCGTGTTGCGCTCGACGGGCCGTGACTACCCCGCCGAAATCGCCGACCGGTACGCCGCGACCGAGGGGATGAGCGACCGGGTCGCACGGAAGACAGCCGAGATAACCGCCGACGCCGACAACCCCTACGACGAGGCCCGCGCAATCGAGACGTGGCTGGAGTCGAACAAGGACTACTCGCTGAACGTCTCCCGGACCAGCGACAGCATGGCCGAGACGTTCGTCTTCGAGATGGAGCGGGGTTACTGCGAGTACTTCGCGACGTCGATGGTCGTCATGCTGCGCTCGCAGGGGATTCCCGCCCGCTACGTCGTGGGCTACTCGACGGGCCAGCAGGTCGCGCCAGGCACCTACCGGGTCCGGGGGATGAACGCACACGCGTGGGTCGAGGTCTACTTTCCCGACGTGGGCTGGGTGAAGTTCGACCCGACGCCCGGCAGCGACCGCCTCCAGCAAGAACGGCAGTCGATGCAGGAGGACCTGCCCGAGGAGGAGTACGCGCCCAGCGAGGAGGGCAGCCCCGGCGAGACGGAGCCACCCGAGGAGGACTCGCCAGATGAGGACCGCGAGACGGCCGGCGAATACGAGGTGTCGCTGAACCGGAGTGTGGTCCCCGGAGCGGTCGTGACGGCGACGGTGACGCTGGGTGGAGAGCCGGCGCCCGGGCGGACGGTCCTGTTCAACGGCGACCCAGTCGGGACGACCAACGAGGCGGGCGAGGTCACCGGCCGGGTTCCGTACGCGGAGGAACTCTCCATCACCGTCGAGGACGCCGGGAGCGCGGCCGCACTGTTCCCGCCCGGCGCGCTCGTCGGCGAGGGCCGGCTCTACCGAATCGCGACCCCGGGCCAGGCAGCGAACGTCACGCTCCCGGTCGAGACCAACGCCACGGTGGCGGTCGCCGGGGAGCGGGTCGCGGGCGCGACGGTGCGAGTGACGGCCACAATCGCCGACGTGCCGGTACGGGACGGCGCGGTCCTGGTCGACGGCGAACGCCTCGCCACGACCGACAGCAAGGGCCGGGCGGAGATTACGCTTCCTCCCGAACCCGGCAACGTCACGGTCGCCGTCGAGCGCGACCCCGTCCGCGCCGAGACGACGCTCGCGCTGCCGGACCTCGAGGTCGCAGTCCGGCCGACGGCACCGCTGGCGCTCCCGCTGACGGGGGCCATCGTCGAGGTGCGCTCGGCCGGCGACCCGGTGGGTGGCGCGCCGGTCGAACTCGACGGCGAGCGGGTCGCAACCACCGACGTAAACGGAACCGCGACGGTCTCGCTCCCGGCGGGGTCGAGCGCGACGGTCTCGGTCACGGCGCTCGGCCTGACCCGGGAGTCGACCGTGTCGGGGCTGTTCCTGAACCTGTTTCTCGTCGTCGCCGGCCTCGTCTTTCTCCTCGCGGGCGCACTCCTCGCGGCCTACCGTCGGGGGTACACACCCCGGGATATTCTCGCTGCCCTCCGCCGGGTTCCGGGTTTGGCTGTCCAGTACAGCCAGTGGCTCCTGGTGGCGGCGGCCAGACTGGGCGACTTTGCGCTCGCGCGCGCGCTCGACCGACTCCGGCGGACGTGGTCGTACCTGCTGGACGCGGCCCGTGGCCGGGTGTCACTGGCCGACCTCCGAACGCTGCTGCTCGCGTGGCTCCGCGAGAAGCGACGCGAACTCCGGACCCTCCGGGGCGGTGACGCGCCCGTCGGCCGCCCGGCCGACGCCGCAAACGGGGCCAGTGAGAGCGGGACGGCGAGTCCGGGACGCCTTCCGCGAGGTCGAGTACGGGTCGCGACCACCCGACGAGCGGGTCGACCGCGTCGAACGCGCACTCTCGATTATCGAGGACGGGGAGGGGGAGTGATGCATCTCCGCGTGGCGGTCCTGGGCGTCCTCGGCGGACTGCTGACGGGCGCGGTCGCCGTGCTCGTGTTCGCCCCCGGTCTGTTGCTCGGCACGGCCCTCGCCCGGGCGGCCGTCCGGATCGTCTCCGGCCTCGACCCGAACACAGTCTCGATCTGGACGGCCCTCGCTGTCCTGGCTGCTCTCGCGGTCGTCTCGTGGTCGCCCACGGGGTCGGGGTACGCACCCGGTACCAAGGCGGAGACGGCCTTCGAACGGGCACTCGCGGACACCCCGGAAGCGGTCACCGACGACCGCCGCCAGGTGGCGGCCGCGGACCTCGATTCCGACCTGGCGCTGGCCGTCGTCGAGGGCGGCGAGCCGTTCGCCCGCACGGCCGCGGCGTTTCTCGCCGAGGAGGACGGGCCCACTCCGACTCTTCTCGCGCGGGTACGCCTGTGGCTGACACCCGAGCGCGAACGCCGCCGTCGCGTCGACCGGACGCTCGCGGCGATACGGCACCTCCGGGAGGAAGAGCCGTGACGCGCCGCCGCGTCGGCCGGTGGGGTGTCGGCCTCGCGGGGACGCTCGCGCTCGCGGCGCTCGGGTTGCTGTTCGCCACGCCGGCACTGCTCGTCGGCGCCGTCATCCCACTAACGTACGTGCTCTACGGGGCCGTCTCCGGCGTCCCGGCGGCCGACCTCACGGCCCGGCGGTCCTTCGACCGGTCGGACCCGCGACCGGGGGGGACGGCCGAGGTGACCCTCTCACTCGAAAACGCCGGCGAGTCAGTTCTGCCGGACGTGCGCCTCATCGACGGTGTCCCGGGCGAACTCGCAGTCACGGACGGGTCCCCGCGGGCCTGCGTCGCACTGCGACCCGGCGAGTCCGTCACGGTCACGTACACGGTGCTGGCAAAGCGTGGCGCCTACGAGTTCACCGGCCCCGCCGTCCGCCTGCGGTCGCTCGCCGGCTCCGAGCGGGTGACAACCGAACTTGACGCGTCCGGCGACTGCACGCTGACCTGTGCTAATCCTGTCTCGGACCCGCCGCTCCGGGAGGCGACGCTGCCGCGTGCGGGGACGCTCCCCACCGACTCCGGCGGGGCCGGCCTCGAGTTCTACGCCACACGCCAGTACCAGCACGGCGACCCGATGAACCGCGTCGACTGGCGCAACTACGCCAAGACCGGCGAGTTCGTCACCGTCCAGTACCGCCAGGAGCAGGCCATCCGGACCGTGCTGGTGGTCGATGCCCGTCCTGTCGGGCGCGTGACGCCGCGGCCGGGCTACCCCACTGGGGTCGAACTCTCTGCCTACGCCGCCGAACGGCTCCACGGCGCCCTGGACCGGGCGGGCGTCGTGACGACCCTCACCGCTGTCGGGGTCGAGGCAGAACTCCCCGACGGGGTGGTCGGCCCGGACGGCCTGCCGTGGGTCGATCCGGACGGGGACAGCGGAGCCGGTGGGCGCGCCGAAACGGTCTTCGGGGCCGTGAGAACTGTCGCCGACGATCCCGACGGCGCCGGGACGGGCAAAGTGGCGACGGTCGACCCCCTCGTGGCCGCCGGGGCGGGAGCGGGTGGAGTCGGTCCCGATGCCGGGGCGAAAGCGGGCGGGGTCAGCCCGGACGGCGGCAGGGACGAACTGACCGACCGGCTGCTCGCGCGCCTGCCGCCGAACGCGCAGGTGGTGGTCTGTACGCCGCTGCTCGACGACTGGCCCGTCGATTTCGTCCGGGAGCTGGCTGTCCGGAACACGCTCCAGATGGTCGTCAGCCCCGACGTGACCGGGGGCGAGACGCCCGGCCAGCGCCTGGCGGCCATCCACCGCGACCTGCGCCTGCGGGCGGCCAAAGAGGCGGGCGCGACGGTGGTGAGCTGGCCGCTCGACCGCCCTATCGACGCCGCCCTCCGCCGGTCGTTGCCACACCTCCTCTCACAGCCATGAGTTCCGAGACCGCCGATCCGACGCTCTCGCCGACGCGGACCAGCACTGCCCTGGCCGCGACCGTCGCGGTCGTCACCGCGGGCGCGCTGGTCTGGCGGTTCTCGCTCGTGCTCGCGCCGACGGCTGCCGGCGTCGCCGGGGTCGTCTGCGTCGCCGCCGCCGTCGCGCTGGCCGGGTCGGACCGGTGGGAGACACCCGGCGCCGTGGTCGCGAGCGTGCTGTCAGTGGCTGCCGGCGCGGGCATCCTCGGTGGTACCCTCGGGAGCGTCCTGGCGCTCGTCGGGGCCTTCTTCCCGGTCGAAACCGTCGGTGCGATCCCGGTCCGCTCGGTCCACCTCCTCGCCCGCGTCGGTGTTGTCTGGGGCTGTCTCCTCGTGGCGCTGGGTATCGCGCTCGGCGTCCGCAATGTCGCCGACAGCGAGTCCCTGTCGGGATATTTCGGGCTCGCGTTCCGGACCGGGCTGGTCCCGCTGGCCGCCGGCGGGGTGCTGGTCGCCGGGACGCTCCTCTCGCGGACGCCGCTTGACCCCGTCGCTCCCGCCCGGACGCTCCTCGGGGCGCTCCTCTCACCGGCGGGCGGGCGGACGCATCTGGGGTCGCTGCTGTTGCTCGTCGCCGCCGCGGCACTGGCCGTCCGCCGGGCGGTCGCCGCACTCCCCATCGCGGAGTTCCTCGCCGACCGTGGGGACGGGACGACCGAATTGGCCCGCGTCGAGGCACTCCTCTCGCGGTTCGACCTGGTCGCCGGCGGGGCCGGTTTCGCAACGGGGCTTGCGTTCCTCGCGGAGGCCGCACTCCCCCTCGCGATCCGGCGGACGCTCGGTCCGGGGCCCTACCGGGTGCTCGTCGCCCTCTCGACCGCGAGCGCACCCAGGCTGTTGCTCGCCGTTCTGATCGTCGTCTCGGCGGCGACCGTCGCCCTCGTCGCGTCTCTCCGGGCGGTCGCCCGGGGGTCGCCCGGGGGCTTCCTGCGCCGCGTCGGGCCGTACCTCGGTGGCGGCCTCGTCACTGCCCTCGCGCTCGTGGCCGGTCGGCCGGCCGTAGACGTCCTCCTGGGGCGGATTGTGGCCATCCTGCCCGGCCGCTTCGAGGCGGTCTTCGGCCGGCTTGCTGAATCCGTCGTGGCCTTCTACGGTCCGGGCACCGTCGCAGTCGGCCTCGTCGCACTGCTGGCCTGGGTGACCGCAGCGGCGGTCTTCGCGCTCGGCCTCCTGCTCGCCCTGGGGTATCTCACCGAAACGTCCATCGGCTACTCGCTGGCTAGTACCGGGCTGTTCGCGGCGGCGGCGTTCGCCAGCGCAGCCGGGGTCGACCCGTGGCTCGCCGTCGCCGGGCTGGTCGCCGCACTCTTCGTGTGGGACGTCGGCCGGTACGGGACGGTCCTCGGACGCGAGGTCGGCCGGCACTCCCGAACGCGGGGCGTCGAACTGGTCCACGCCGGCGGAACGCTTGCGGTCGGCGTCGGGAGCGCGCTCGCAGCACTCGGCCTGCTGGCACTCGGACCGGCCGACCTCGCGGGGCCGTCGACGCCGACCGCCCTGGCACTGGTCGGCGCGTTCGCGGCGGTCGTCGCGCTGATCGCGGCGCTCCGGTGACCGATCCTATCTCAAATCAGCCGCCACGCGGAGGTGGGAGGCACCTCGTTCACGACGGGGAAGATGTCACTCGGGGCCGACCGCGGGCACCTCGACGCTGTCGACGACGTCGGCGAGGACCGACGAGCGGTCGACGCCGCGGATGTCGGCGTCCGCCGTCAGGACGAGCCGGTGGGTAAACACCGGTTCGACGACACGCTTGACGTCGTCCGGGACGACGTAGTCCCGTCCACGGAGGACGGCGCTGGCGCGGGCGGCCTCGAACAGCCGCTGGATGCCACGCGGGGAGACCCCCACGTCGACGCGGCTGTCCTCGCGGGTCTGCCGGCCGAGTGCCACCATGTAGCTCCGGAGCTTGCCGTCGACGGATACCCGCTCGGGTGCGCGCTGGAGCTGGGGCACCTGGCCGGAATCGAGGACCGGCTCGACGCTGGGTGCCTGTTCGAGGCGGTCGGCCCGGCGGTCGAGCAGTTCCCGCTCGCCCTCGGCGTCGGGGTAACCGATGGCTGTCTTGACCACGAACCGGTCGCGCTGGGCCTCGGGCAGGCCGAAGGTCCCCTCCTGCTCGACGGGGTTCTGTGTCGCGATGACGAAGAAGGGTTCGGGGAGGTCGTGTGTCGTCCCGTCGACGGTGACCTGTTTCTCGCCCATCGCTTCCAGCAGCGCGGCCTGGGTCTTCGGGGGCGCCCTGTTTATCTCGTCGGCGAGGACGACGTTCGCGAACACCGGCCCCTCCGCGAACTCGAAGCTGCCGGTCGCCTCGTTGTAGATGTTCGAGCCCGTGATGTCCGCCGGCAGGAGGTCCGGCGTGAACTGGATGCGCCGAAAGCGGAGGTTCAACGCGTTCGCGAAACTGCGGGCGGTGAGTGTCTTGCCCGTCCCGGGGACATCCTCGAGCAGGACGTGTCCCCGTGCGAGCACGCCGGTCATGACCGTCTCGAGGAAGCGCTCGTCCGCGATGACTGCGTCGCCGACCGCCCGGAGGACGCGCCTGCAGGTCTCCCCCGCCGTCTCGTGGTCCATGTGCCTGCCTGTCGTGTGCGCCGGAAAACCGTTACTGCTCGCCGACGCGGTCGACCAGGGCGCCGACCTGCCCGTCGCCCGCCAGCGCCCCGAGGACGGTCTCCGACTCGACGGCCGGCGCGTACTCCGGCCGCCCCTTCCCGGTGGGCGACCGGTCGCCGGAGTCGACTATCTCCCGCTCATCTGCCCTGAACCAATGGAGTATAGTATGGATATTTTGTTGAGTAGGATATACAACACGCTTGTTCATCAACTTTCGCACGACTTTTGCTTTAATTTGCTTTCGTTTCTGGTTTTCAATTGAAGCCTGTTCCAGTGCATCTCCCAGAACACCACCAATAATCGCCCCCAGTATTGCTCCTGGGGGACCGCCTGAGGAACCCATGGTTCCCCCCGCTATTGCCCCTCCGACCATTCCGCTTCCAGATGTATCTTGTCCATCGCTCTCATCATCTTGTGCGTCATTGAGGCCACCGTCAGTTTCAGCTCTCTCTCCCTCGTCAGAACCGTCATCCAATTCAACTGAATCGTGTATTGTTTCCTCCAACGAATCAAGACGATTTTCAATACTGAGTAACGGGGAGCGCACCACTGAGGTTTGACGGTATTGGAATATCAAAATAGCAGTAACAGCAAATCCGAGCATGATTTCTGTGGATACTGCTGACCCTGGCTGGATGCCGAATCTCTCAAGCTCAGAGAGGAGATAAGATAGTGCCTGAGGCAGATAAGCAATAAGCACGCCAATCCCAATACCAACACTCAACATCTTTTGCCATCTTGGTATTTCGTCTGTCTTCTCTCTGATGAGGTTAATCAGGTCAACTACTTCTGGATGAATATACCGAGAAATGATGCCACCGAATACAGCGATAGCGAGTGCCCCCACGATATCTAAGAATGGGATACTGGGCAGAGCCATTACCTTTCGTATGAATGCTTATACTCACACCGTATCAATATTTTCCTGAACCGTCCATCGTCGAATATCCGCTTCGTAGGGGATAAGCTGCGCTCGTTCGTAATTTCACAACGGGTCCCCTCAAGATTATTGTATCACGTCGCTTTGCGTCTTGTATGCCCTTCAGCGTCTCGTGGCACACGCTTCTGGACGAACTCGACGACCTCCCTGAGGGGGCAACACTCATCACGCCGCTGTCGCACGACCGATTCCGTGTCTCCGACGTACAGGAACAGCGAGTCGTCATCGAGTTTCTCGACCGCGACATCGACGAGACGCGCCCGCTTCAGCGCGAGCAGTTCGAGACCCTCTATCGACGCATCGCCGATGAGCCGGGTGGCTTCGACCTCGACCGACTTCCGCCCGATGCCGACCCGTACCCGGCGGTGTTGAGTCTTCACCCGCGCTTCGAGGTCGATGAAGATGCCAAGGTCATCACCGAAACCGAAGGGCCGACCTCGACACAACTCCTCGACAGCGAACCCGAGACGAACACTACCGAGCGCACCGAACCGGACCTGGATGTGTATGCGGACGCGCTCGTGAACCTCTACACCCTCCTCTCGGACGTACAGCGCAACGCCAACGACCTCCGACAGGACGTAGCCGACGTGCTCTTGAACCGACTCCACCACGACCGGCCAGTGTCCGGGCCGTTCGGCTCCGTCCAGCGGACGACGCGTCGGAATCGGTCGCTCAAGGACGACAAGGAGATACTGGAAACGCTTGGAGAGACCGGAATCGACCGCGAGCACGTGATGGGCGTGGACCGCGACAAAGTAGACGACGCCCTCGACGTGACGGAGTTGTCCGAGAGCGACGTGTACGACATCGAAGAGAGCGAGTACGTCCGCAAGGTCGAGGTGGACGAGGAACGCAAGGAGACGCGCCTCCAAGGGCTCAAAGACCAGCTTGCTGCCGCCGAGGGTGACGAGGCCGAGGAACTACGCGAGGAAATCGAGGAACTGGAAGGCCGCATCGAGGAACTGACCGAGTTCAAGTCCGGGTCACAGTTCCACACGCGAGCGGGCGGTGAACCATGACTAAGCGCGACGAGGAGCGCGAGGAACGCATCGAGATGCGGATTATCGTGGATGCCTACACAGTTGAGGAGCAGGCCTACGGCTGGCACGCCTACCTGGACGACACGATGGACTTTCCCTTCGAGGCGCGGTGCGTCACCGAACGAGAGGAGTCACCGCTGAAGGAAGGCGAGACGGTGCGTGTCGCCGGAATGTCTTCGACAGAGCCGACGCTCAGCCAGCAGTTCGTGACCGTCGAGTGGATGGACCGCGAACTCGGCGTGCCACTCGAACAACTGGAACCTATCGACGCCAGCGACGACACCGAGCAAGCCATCGCCGACTGGCACTACTGGCTCGAACGCTGACGGAGTTCCGGTTTCTCGCGTTGGCCCATGTAACTGCGGCACGAAAGTAAGTCCCACTCGACCGAATCTGCTACCAGCTCCGTCGCCCTACCGGATTTTTGCGGATTAATCCCCGATTTGGTGCTACGGCAGTCGAACCAACGAAACGGTTGTCACCGCTGAAACCCTGGCTATATCTAATGCCAGTCAGCGTCGAGGTGAGGCCTCGCTATGTCCGCCGTGCTCGGCAACTGGCTAACGAGCGCAGTGCATCATTCGAGGGAGTCGAGGCATGGTACCGGGATGCGGGGGAGCAGGGATGGGGTCATGAATCTGAACGACGGCACTTCATCGGTACCCTGGGAGAGATGGCGTTTTCGACAACGAGGAGGTGAGAGTAGATGTCAAAAGTTCACCAGTTGATGACCCGCAGTTGCTCGTCACGGAGGGTCAGATTGACGCCGACTACTACGTGCTCTGTCGGGTTCCGGAGGATGCACTTGACTCGGAAGGATGGGTAACAGTCGAAATGCTTGGTGGTGCGACGAAAGAGATGGTGCTTAACCGCGAGCCGATACAGTCACCAAACTACGGTCACTACTACCACGCCGTCAGCAACGAGTTCCTACTGGAGCTACCTTCTCCCGAAGACGTACATCCCGTCTGATGATGGTTCCGGTTTAACCGGGCTCGCTTGAATCTTGAATTATCTTGCTAACACCAAGCCTACTACGTCTGGCGATTTGCTCAAGGCTGAAAACGTGATTCGCCTTTGGTCCGTGTTCGTGCAATCTTTATAACAGCGAATACTGAAAATGTAGTGCGGGCATCCCAAAATCGCAAATCAGGCGGTTGAGACCCGCTAACTGCCAAAGCGTGCGAGGGTAGCCAAGCCGGGAAACGGCGGCGGACTCAAGATCCGCTCCCGTAGGGGTCCAAGGGTTCAAATCCCTTCCCTCGCATGCAGGGACGCGAGCGTCCTGCTGTAAAGGAGGGGTTTGAAGCAGGGAAGTCGCAGCGCGGACACAGTCCGCGACCGTCTTCCCGTGGTTCAAATCCCTTCCCTCGCACCACGCCGCAGGGTTACCCCCCGAATGGCCC
>PXSU01000150.1:7787-15648 GCA_003022745.1 Halobacteriales archaeon SW_9_67_25 | reverse complement strand
GGTCTCGTCGATCTTGGTGCGGATCTCGCCGGGGGATTCCAGGCGCTGGCTGAGGATGAACTGTCCGAGCGAGGTGACGATGGCGATGAGCGTGAAGTTCGCACCGATGAGCGCGAACAGCGCAAAGAGGAGGGGCGTCTCCTCGACCAGCGGCACCAGCCCCGAGGCCACGGCAGCACCGATGACGGCGGCGAGGAGGAGGATTTCGAGGACGCTGACGAGGATGCGGTCGCCGGTCAGGAGGACCCACTCGACGGGGTCGTGCCGGAACAGTCCGGCCTCGAAGGCCAACCGGGAACGGCGGTCACCCATCGTGCCGAGAAAGGGCGAGGCCCCTCATAAACGTGGGTGTGTACCTGCCGGACGGTCGGACGCCGTGCGGGGGGACTCCACCTGAGAGGCAGCGATACAGTTATACCCGAACGCGGCGAACTTTCCGTCGATGAGCCGAACAAAACTTATCGCCGTCGTCGCTATCGTCGCCATCGCAATGATCGCCCTCCGCCGCCGTGGTGGAGCGACAGACGAAGGCGAGGATTGACCGGCACCCGGTTTCTGTCGTCACTCGCGCTCGGTCGAGAGCGGGCCGAGGTGTCCCTCGCGATCGAGTTTGCACAGCGTCTCGTGCGTACCGACCACCATCGCCGGGACGACGAGGATACCAGCGCGAGCGCGACGGTCCCCCAGAGGAGTTCGGTGACGAGGTACGTGTAGGCGCCAAAGACGGTGATGTCGGGGAGCACGCCGGCCGTTGGGACCGGCGCGGTATATGTCCCGGGCCCGGCTTGGATTGGGGTCCCGTCCCCGGGTCTGGGAAGACGTACCAACATTGAATACGCCGGCCATCGAACCCCCTGGCTGGGAGACCACGATGGATATCGCCGACATTGCTACCAGCGATTACGTCGAGGTAGACGCCGACGAACGCCTCGGAAAGGTCCGGTCGGTCTTCGAGCGGAAGAACCCGAAGGGAATTGTTGTCACCGAGGACAGCGAGTACGCGGGCATCATCACGCAGCGCCAGCTGGTGCAGTCACACGTCGAGGACGACGCCAAGGCGCGGGCGCTGACCCGGTCGGCGCCGAAGGTCGACCGGACCGCCGGCGTCCGCGAAGTCGCGCGCGTCCTCGTCGAGGGTGGCTCGAAGGTCGCGCCGGTCTTCGAGGCCGACCGCCTGTGGGGTATCGTCACCGGTGATGCCATCCTCGAAGCCGTCCTGGAGCACCTGGACGCGCTGGACGTCGAGGAGATCTACACCGCGGACGTCGTCACGGTGACCGAGGACACCCACATCGGCCAGGCGATCAACCACTTCCGCCTGCCCGTGCTCGACGACGACGGCCGGCTCTCGGGGATTGTCACCACCCACGACATCGTCGAGGTGGTCGTCCGCGACATGGAGACGGCGACCCGGGGCGACCGCGCGGGCGATACCGACCGCATCCTCGATATCCCCGTCTCGAACGTGATGACCAGCCCCGTCGAGACTACTACCCACGACGAGACCGTCCGCGCGGCCGTCGAGCGGATGCTCGAGGACGACTACGACGGCCTCCTCGTCACGCCCGACGGGGACGACCGCCTCGTCGCCGGCGTCATCACGAAGACGGACGTCCTCCGTGCGCTCACTTTCACCGAGGAGGAGCACATGGACGTCCAGATAACCAACATCGCGCTGCTGGAGACGATCACCCGCGAGGAGATCCGACAGCGCATCGAGCAGGTCGCGGACAAGTACGGGGAGATGCAGGTCCAGCACGCCCACGTCCGCTTTACCGAGCACAAGGAGAAGCTCCGCGGGACGCCGCTGATCCAGTGTCAGATACGCCTCCGGACCAACAAGGGACAGGCGGCCGGCTCCGGCGAGGGCTACGGCGCCGACGCCGCCTTCGGCGTCGCGCTCGACAAACTCGAACGCAACGTCCTCGAACTCAAGGGCGTCCAGGCCGACGAGGAGTACCGCGGCCAACTGCTCCGGAAACTCGGCGAACTGTAGGCTCGGGTGGGAAATCGACGGCCTGCAGGCGTCCGACTCCGTCGATGCGACGTTTTAAATAACTAAACATCATAAACCCGGAAACAGGACGGTGACAGCCGAGGACCCCGAGACGCCGCGCCACTCGGACAAAATCCGGGCGCTCCACGGCGTGGCGGTCGACCTCGTGGGCTGTGAATCCGACGCCGAGGTCTTCGAGCGTGCCGTGGAGGCGGCTGCCGAGTTGCTCGAGTTCGACCAGAGCGTCGTCTACGTCCGCGAAGGCGACCGGCTCCTCCCCGAGGTTGTCACGGGGTCGGCTGTCGTTCCCCCGGAGGAGGTTCCACCGTTCGACCCCGACCGGGGGGCGATAGGACACGCCTACCAGACGGGCGAGTCACTGCTGGCCGAAGACGTACAGACCCACGGGGTTTCGGACCCGACCTCGCCGGACATCCGGTCCGGGCTGTGCGTTCCGCTGGGGGAGATCGGCGTGTTCAACGCCATCAGCGACACCCCCGGAGAGTTCGACCAGGGCGATCTCGCGCTGGCGGAGATTCTGGCTGCACACGTCACGACAGCGGTCCAGCGGATCCGTTCGGAGGCCGAGATCCGCCGCCAGAAACGCGAACTCGAACGCAAGTCCGAACGCTTGGAAGAGTTTGCGAGCATCCTCAGCCACGACCTTCGGAGCCCGCTGTCGGTGGCCAGCGGCTGGCTGGACCTCCTCCGCGAGGGTGCGAGCAACGACCAACTGAGGGCCATCGAGAACGTCGAGAACGCGATGGAACGCATGGAGACGCTCGTCGAGGACCTGCTCGTGGTCTCCCGGGAGGGCTGGACCGTTGAGAGCCGCCAGCGCGTCGACGGCGAAGGGCTCGTCGGCGACGCGTGGGCAGTCGTCGAGACTGACAACGCTATCCTCGAATGCGAGTTGGCTGGCACCGTTCAGGGTGATCCGGACCGCCTCGCACAGGCCTTCGAGAACCTCTTTCGGAACGCCGTCGACCACGCCGGCCCATCGGTGACGGTCCGTGTGGGCTCGCTCGCAGACGAGGAGGGGGTGTACGTTGCCGACGACGGTCCTGGCATCCCCGCCGACGAACGCGACGATGTCTTCGAGATGGGCGTCTCCGGCGGCGGTGGGACGGGGCTGGGACTGGCCATCGTCGAACGGGTCGTGACCGCCCACGGCTGGTCGATCCGCGCCACCGAGAGCGAGGACGGCGGCGCACGCTTCGAGATTCGGTTCGAGGACGAGGCGGCGGCGTAGGTCACAAACGGTAAGTCCGGACCGACAGTGGATACAGTACAACGCAGCGATTCCAGAGAGTTATGTCACACATCGAACGTCTCCGGGTTTACCCGGTGAAGGCGCTTGAGGGAACCGACGTCGAGGAAGCACGGATTCGAGAGGGCGGGACGCTGGCTGGCGACAGGGAGTATGCCCTCTTCGACGGCGACCGCGAAGTCATAAACGGAAAGCGGACCGGCCGAGTCAACGAACTCACCCCGGAGTACGACCCGTCGTCGGGCCGGCTGACGGTGGAAACGCCGGCCGGCGAGCGCCGTGAGTTCGACTTGGACACGGAACGTGAGCGTGCGATGGCGTGGTTCGGTGAGTTCTTCGACGAGGACGTCTACATCGCACACGACACGGAGACGGGCTACGTCGACCGCCAGAGCATGGGCCCGTCGGTCATCAGCACGGCGACCCTGGAGACGGTCGCCTCGTGGTTCGACAGGATGACTGTCGAGAGCGCACGGCGCCGCCTCCGTGCCAATATCGAGGTGGGAGGCGTCCCAGCGTTCTGGGAAGACCGCTTCGTCGGGGCCGACGCCCCCGCGTTCGTGGCTGGCGACATCCGAATCGAGGGTGTCACGCCGTGTGGCCGGTGTATTGTACCAGCCAGGAACCCGGAGACTGGCGACCCGCTGGGGGAGTTTCGGGAACGATTCGTCGAGAAACGCGAGGAGACGTTCCCCGAGTGGGCCGACCGCGACGCGTTCGACCACTACTACACGCTGATGCTCATCGCCCGCGTCCCGGCGGCCGACCGGGGCAAGTCGCTCCGGGTGGGCGAAGAGGTCGAGATAGCGGAGTAGAGAGGGACGGAGAGCCGAAGGCTTTTGCCCCGCTTGGCCCTACACTCTGGCATGAGGGACGACGACCGCGAGGACCCCTTCGACGAGTTCTTCGAGGAGATTGAGCGGATGATGAACGACATGATGGGCGGGAACGCGGAGTTCCGCTTCGAGCGCGCGAGCGGGGGTGGCGGCGATGCGGCAGCGGACAGATCCGCCGTCCACTACGACATCCATGAAACCGACGAGACAGTGCGCGTCGTCGCCGACGTCCCGGGCGTCGAGAAGTCCGACATCGATCTGAAGTGCGACGGGACGACGCTGTCCCTCCGGGCGGGAAGCGACGGCCGTGACTACAGCGAGCGCGTCGAGTTGCCGGCGCGCGTCGACGAACACTCCGCCGACGCCACATACAACAACGGCGTCTTGGAAGTCGCATTCGACCGGGCCGACGACTCGACCAGCATCGACATCTGACGGGCAACCGGCGGCTTCCGACGGAAGAATTTCCCTCAGTTCTCACTACCGACTCCCCGCTGTCGCCCGTATCAGCGCGGCGAGGTCGTCCCAGAACCCCGGTTCGTACTTCGTCGCGGCGTCGATTGTCGGTCGTGCGTTGGTTTCGTTGACCACCGCCCGGTCGCCCGAGACCAGCAGGTCCACGCCGAGAAAGGGGATTTCCATCGCTCTGGCGGCACGTTCTGCGAGGTCCCGCAACTCGGCGGGCAGGTCCACGCCGGTCGCCTCGGCGCCGCGGTGGACGTTGTGTTTCCACTGGCCCGCCGCGAGGGCGTCGTCTGGCAGTCGCCGCTCGACGGCCCCGACGTACTCGCCGTCGAGGGCCATTGCGCGGTAATCGCGTGCGTCAGGGAGGAACTCCTGAACGAGAAACGACCGGTCGCCGGTTGCGCGGTAATCGTGGACCAAATCGAGGTAGTCACAGACGCCGAGAAAGGAATCGAGGTCGTGGGCCTTGGCGACGCCGATCCCGCGGGTGACGGCGTTGGGTTTGACCACCACCGGGGGATCGAACCGCTCGAACGCCGCCGCGAGGTCGGC
Source organism: Halobacteriales archaeon SW_9_67_25 (assembly GCA_003022745.1). Classification (GTDB taxonomy): domain Archaea; phylum Halobacteriota; class Halobacteria; order Halobacteriales; family Haloarculaceae; genus SW-9-67-25. The sequence goes on along the minus strand of PXSU01000150.1, from coordinate 10,529 downwards.
CTCGTCGACGGGGTCGGAGACGACGATGGTCTCGGGTGTGGGCAGGGCGCGACCGGAGGATGGCCTCGCGGCCGTTCACCCAGGTGACGCCCAGCAGTTCGCTCGCCACGCCGCCCTCCGCAAGGCGGGGCGGGAAGACGAACCCGGCGTCGAACTCGCCGAGGTCCCCATCCAGCAGGATGGTCCGCTCGGCCGTAGGGACGTACTCGGCCTCGATGCCGCGGTCGGCGAGTGGGGCCTGCATCCGCTCGTAGGTTTCGGCGTCGGTGGCCACCGCCAGGCGGAGCATACAAGGGTGGTACGACCGGGCGTGGAAAAATCCGCGGGTCGCAACCCCGGTGAAGACGCGTTCCCGACCACGTTGTCGGTCCCGGTCTGTGTGTGACACGCCAGGGCGGGGACAATATCCACCCGGTCATGATTCGTTCAACACGCTGGTAGCAGGGATAGCCCCGAACAGCGTTGTACTGCCCGGTCCACGAGACCGTTGACTGGACCATGACAGCGTTGTCGGCCATGAACAATCTCATGTAAACATTTTATGCTTCATGAGAACGACGGAGAGAGTGGCAGATGAGTCGCAACGACACCAAACATGTCCAAACAGAGCTGAGTGAGGATGAGTACGAACGATTCCAGCAGTTCGCGAGGGAACACGGGCTGTCGCTCAAGGAGGCTGGGCACGAGGCGCTCATCGAGTGGATCGAGCGCCGGCAGCAGCCAGATCCGAACGACCCGGCGTTTACTGTCCCCGATAACCTCAGGGGGGATTCGCTGCCAGAGTCAGCGGTGACGGACGCCCGCGAAGAAGCCGATCTGGTCGAGGAGTGGCACGGCAACGATGAGTCAGTCACGCACGCCGACGATTCCTCCGCACAGTCCTGAGTGTGTATGGCAGAGCAAGTCGAGGCATCGATCGGCACGGTCACCGCCGGACAGTTCCGGCCGGGCCACGTTCGACACCAAGTCGTTGTTGGACCGAAGTTCCTGTATGCGCTGTTCAACCCCCGTGATCAGATGCACACGGTCGCACGAGCCTTCATGACGTTCGTTCGGGACGGCGACCTGCCCTATCGTCGACTTATCGTCAACGACCACATCGTCGACGAGGCCGCGACCCGGCTGAAAAAACAGGCCGCACTACAGAACGCTATATCTTTCCTCACGACTCTCGACGAGAGCACACTCTATCAGTCCGAATCCGTCTCCGAGGATGTCTTCGCTGACGCCACAGAACTGTTCATCGAGTGGACGGATCTGGATGCGTCATTCACCGATTTTGTCGTCGCCACACACATGGCAACACTGGAGATTGACCACATCCTCACGTTTGACCGTCACTACGATGCGTTTGACGTGACAACGCTCCCGTATCTGGATCAATGATTGACAGAACACTAGATGTCGCCTTTCATCGCCTCGAACAGCCGCTCCTTGAACTCCTCGCGGTGCATCCCAGTGCTCGGACCGATACCTTCCATGTGTTCGACCGAGAGCTGGCCGCCGCCCATCCGGGAGTGACCGCCGGCACCCGACATCGGGATGTCCTCGACGACGGTCCGTAACATCTTGCCCATGTGGACGCGGTCGTCCCGGGACCGGCCCGAGAGGTGGATGGTCCCGTCCCTGTCGCCTAGGACGACGACGGCGGTCACCCCTTCGAGTCGGAGGAGTTCGTCCGCGGCCTGCGGGATGGCGTCGACGTTCGAGACGGGGCCGACATCGCTGACGGCGAATGCCTTGCGGACGTCGCGTTCGGAGATAGCTCTGGCCTTTAACTCCAGCACTTCGGCGTCGACCTGCGGGTTGGCGATGCGGTCGAGGCGGTCCTGGTCGACGCCGGGATAGAGGAACTCGGCGGCCTGGAACTCCGCGGACGAACACCCCTTTGTCAGGGACTTCGTGTCAGACTGGATGCCGTAGACCAGCCCCGTCGCGACACGCGGTTCGAGAACCCGGTCGCCGTTCTCGAGAGTTCCCATCTCGTCGGGGTCGACCGGCTCCCAGTCCAGTTCCCGGAAGTACTCCGCGAAGATGCTGGCACAGGCACCGGTGTCGCTCCTGACGTCGGTGAAGTCGGTACCGGCCCCGTTCCCGGGATGGTGATCGACGACAGCGACCGGGTCGACGTTCTCTGCCCCGGAGAAGCCCCGTGGTTCGTTGTGGTCGACGAGCACCACCGCCTCGCCCTCGATGTCGGCGCTCGTCTCGATGCGGTCGAAGTCCGTATCGAGCACCGTCTCGAATGCGCGGTTCTCCTGGTGTCGGATCTGGCCCGGATACTGTAGTGTCGCTTCCGTGTCGACGCTCCCGGCCAGCGTGTCGACCGCCAGGGCGGCCGACATGGCGTCGGGGTCCGGGTTGGGGTGCATCAGCACCGAGACGCGGTCGTACCGGGAGAGGACACGCGCCAGGCCGCTGCCCTTCGTCCTGCGGAGCCGTCGCACCACCAGCGACGCCACGATCATCAGGACCACGACGGCTGCCACTGCAGCCCCCAGCCGGACCGGGTCGTCGAGGAGCGGGCGGAGCACGTCAAGCTGGAGGGGCACCCGACCACCAGCGTACATACGAATCGAGGGTCGGTCCCGACACAAAAATACGTTCCCCTCGCTTGGCGGACGCCGGTCGTCCGGGCTAGTGGGACTCCCGGTAGGCCTTGATCGCCGCCTCGTATCCCTCGCGGTAGGTCGGATACCTGAACCCGTATCCCAGCCCGCGGAGTTTGTCGTTCGCACACCG
>PXSU01000150.1:0-7760 GCA_003022745.1 Halobacteriales archaeon SW_9_67_25 | reverse complement strand
GGCATCCACGCCACACTGATCGGCGAGCCAGTCCGCGAAGTCCCACTTCTCGGCCGGTTCGTCGTCGACCACCAGAACGACTTCACCACGGGCGAGGTCTGCCTCGATGAGGTGCCGGACCGCCCCAGCTGCGTCGTCGCGGTGGACCATGTTCAGGTATCCCTCCGTGACGGGGCCCTCGACGTATCGCTCCAGCCTGTAGCGGCCCGGCCCGTACAGCCCCGCAAACCGCGCCACTGTACCGTCTATCCCGTACTCTACCGGTCGCTCCAGTGGGACCTGCTCGGCCGTTGCGAGGACGCCCGTCTTGTCGGTCGTCGGCTCCAGCAGCGTCTCCTCGTCGACCCAGTCGCCGCCGTGGTCGCCGTAGACGCCGGTGCTCGACGTGTAGAGGTACCGGTCCGGGGGCGCCGGCCGCGAGCCGAAGTGGTCGACGGCCGTTCGCTGCCCCTCGACGTACACCTCGCGTGCGGCCTCGGCGCCGCGGCCACCCGAACTCGCCGCGAAGACGACGGCGTCGGCGTCGGGAACGTCCGCCAGTTCGTCGGGGTCTGTCACGTCTGCCCGCACTGCCTCCAGCCCCGCAGCCTCGATGGCCGCGACCCCGTCAGCCGAGCGACGTACCCCCACGACGTCGTGGTCGGGCGCGAGCTGGCGACCCAGTTCAGTGCCCACGTAGCCACAGCCGAGGATGGCCACCCGCATTATGGCTTCACTCCCTCGATGTACGAATGCAACAGCGCGTACTCCTCGACTGTCATCTGATGACGACCCTCGACTTTCTGTTGTATCTCCTTCGGTTCCATCGCGCCGTCGACCCCGGCTGCGAGTGTCTCGACGTCGAGGATGGCCGCCGACATACCCATCAACAGCATGTTGCGAGCCTCCGCGAGGAGGGTGTCCGCGTCGGGCCTGTCCGGATCGGTCGCCAGCAGGGCGGTTGCCTCCTCGAGCGTCAGGCCCGGCCGGTCGCCTTCGAGCAGCGCCCGGACCGTCGACTCGTCGATAGCTGTCCCGGAGACGACTGCCTCGAACCCGACCCGCTTGATCGTCCCGACGAGTAGTTCCTCGTAGGCTGTGAGCAACTCTTCCCGTGTCGCATCACCAGCCGACGGGACCTCGCCTCTGAGCATACTCGACCTACTGGAGCACGGTACAAATCAGTATCACTTCGAACCGGCCCGCAAGCCGCTCGCTGACCCGCTACGGCCCTGGCTCGGGCCACCCCGTCGATTCCTCGACGGTGTCGCCGTCGACGTCGCCGACGCCCTGCGGTCCCGGCGGCACTGCGATGGCCACGTCCGTGCCGGTTCGGAACGTAACGCGGGTCGTCCGGCCGAGTCGTTCCGTCGACCCGTCGCCGTCGACGTCGATTTCCACCCATCCCAACTCCCGGACGTAGTGGAGCTGTGCGCCGGGCTGGTCGGGCGTCCCGCGGGGAATCCTGACGGTAAAACGGGCGTACTCGCCGGCCACCCCGACGCGCCAGAGGTTGACAGTCGCGTACCAGAACCCCGGGACTGGAGCCACCGGCATCCCCGCGGGCAAGCGGCCAAGGGAGCGTCCGAGCCGGTCTTCGAGGGTAACCCTGGTCGTCTCCCTGACTGTCTCTTTGAGTTCGCTTCCGATCTTGTCCTGGAGGTGCGAGCGCAGAGCCCGGGCGCTCCCGTTGACGGCCGGCTCGGACGGTCTTGCGTCGCGCCGGGCTGTTGCACGCTCGACGTTCTGCCGGAGTCGCACGGCGAGGCGGTCCCGGTCCGGGGCGTCCAGCTCCCCGGACCAGCGCTCGACGGCGGCCGCGTGAATCGCCGCTGCCGCCGACCCGTTGCTCACCGCGAGTGCGCGCGTCCCCGGTGTCTGCCAGGGTTCCACGGCGGCCGCCACGACGGCCCGGCGACTCGCCCGGTCGCCCAGGTCGAACGACGCCAAGGTCTTCCGTGCCGCAGAGAGCCCGACCCCTGTCCCGCGTCGAACCTCGCGTTCGAGACGCGCTGTGTCGACGTCGTGGGCGTCGTCGGTCCGTTCGGCAGTCCGGAGCGTCTGGGCTCCCGTACGGAGTCGCGTCGTGCCTGGTCGGCCCAGAAGTACCCCGAGTATGGAGTCGACGGCGTCGCCGTAGGGCAGTGACAGCACGTTCCAGTTGCGCGCCACGAGTGGGTGCTCGGCTGCTCCCGGGGCGATAGGCTGGACGGTGTCGTGGTCCAGGCTGGTTCGGGTGAGATAGGCGGGCTCTGCGTCGACACGCATGCGAATCCCGGACAGCGGGTCCGACTCGGCGCGCTCGTGTCGCCGGTCGTAGGCCGCCTGAAGGCGTTCGATAGGGTCGCCCGACCGGCCTGACTGTGACAGTTTCTCGCGGAGCCGTGCGGTGTTGTCCGTGCGGTTCGCTGCGCGCGTTTCGAATTCGGCGATCAGGCGGTCGACGTACTCGGCACGTGCCGCGACGCGTGCCCGCTCTGGGACGTGTGCATACCGCTCGGGGGCAGCAACGAGTTCGGCCCGCCTGTCCCGGAGTTTCGCGGCGAGGACCGCTGGCGGGTTCGACCGGAACGTCGCGATGTCGCCGTGTGTGGTCTCCATCGAGACGTTTCTGGCTCGCTCGCGCAGCTCCGCCAGGTCCGTGTACACCCAGTCGGTGAGTCCGTCCGGCCGGTCCCCGTAGACGACTGCGGAGGAACCGACGTTCCCGCCGGTCACGGCACGGGCCGCGAGGCGGTCGAACCCGCCGCGCGACTCGACGAGGCGTTCCCGGGCCCGAGCCGGCACGTCCGCCAGGTTCGGCCCGCCGAAGGGACCGCCCGGGTCGTGGACTGACGCTATCGGTCTGACCGGGGCACGACCGCGGGTGTGGCTGCCCGAGAGGGTGAGCGTCACTGCGTACTCCTCGACGGTCTGCCCTGTAGAGATGGTCTTCCGACCCAGCGGCCCGATCCAGGTGTATATCGTGGTGTGTCTCTGCACGACGGTTCGGCCGTGGACCCCGATGACGTGGTGGCCCGTGCCTGGAGTCGCGTGTGGCGGCCCCGGATCGCCGTTTTGAACGCGAACGCTCGTGCGCGTCTCAGTGTCGACGACACCCCACTCCGGGCCCGGGTCACGTGGCTCCCTGACCTGTCTCGTCTCGACGTGGCGGACCCGCTGTCGCAACCGGACCCGTGCGCTGTACGCCTCTCGTAGCGTCTCTCCGAGGACATCCAGCGAGTCGACAAAGACCCGCTCTGCCGTGCCATCGACGCCGACGGTAACGGTCCGGTTGGGCTGGACCGTCGGTTCGACGGTGGCGGCGTTGAGTACGTCCTCGGGCCGGGGCGTCAGTCCGACCGCGCCGTGAGCCTCCTCGAGGTATGCACGCCCGGTGAATTCTGTCCCTGCGAGGAGGCCTTTGAGGGCAGCGTGGGCGACAGCGCGTCCCAGGACGTCGCGCCCGACCGGGTCGCTGTGTCCGAAGACGTCACGCTGGAGTGACAGGAGGTCCCCGTTAGTCATCAGGGAGACGTGTCTGTTAGCGAGGACGTTCTGGATGGGTGCGCCGCCGTACTGGGCATACCCGCGGGCCCAGACGATGGGATACAGCCGGGCGGTGAGTCGACGCCCGAGACCCGGTTCGAGCGGCCCGGCGTTCAGGCGCTGCTCGTAGCGAACCACCCGGTCGTGGACGGCGAGGGTGGGCGAGGGAACGACCAGCGTCGGCGAGCGCGTCCGCGAACCGACGACGCGTCCGTTACGGGTGGCAGTCAGTCTGATGCCGTCGATACGGACCCGCAAAGCCGTCCCGTCCGGACCCGCCCGCTCGATACTGACGCGTCGCTTCCCAGCCCGGAGGTCCGCAGGCGTTTCGACCGCCGGCAGCGACGCCTTCACCCGGACGTCGCCGCGGCCGCGGGATATCGTACCTAGCGTCTCGCGGGCACTGAGATAGAGCCGCACACGCAGACTGTCGCGGAACGGTTTGGAGCTGTTGATCGCCCGGCCGTACGGCGTCTCGGCCGGGACGAGTACCGGCTCGCGTGCCGCCTCCCGGGCTGCCGTCCGCGTTGCCGACCGGAGCGCGCTCTGGGTTTCGGCCGACGCGCGGTCCATCGCTCGCTCGACATCGGGTTCCGTGGCGGGCGGGCTGTGGAGCGTCGCGGCGAACGTGGTACTCCCGACGAGCAAGACGACACCGAGCAGCGCGAACGGAATCCTCGCGGTCACGACTCCCACCGCCTGACCGTGATCCGGACCGATCCTGTCGAGAGAGCGTCGGTGGCGTTGGCTGGCGTCTCGAACCGATCGCGCATGTCCCGCTCGTACCGCGCCGCCAGCCCCGCGATCACGCGCTCGCGGGCTGTCGAGAGGGTCCCCCGGGCGAGCGGCCGGTCGATGGCTGTGCCAGTCGCCTCGGCGAGAGTCCGCATCCGAGCGAAACTGGCGACCGAGGCCGGCGACACACGCCCCGACGGCAGGGTCGCATATCCTCCCGGGAGCAGGGCGTCCGCAGTCGCGCGCGCCGCTATCCCGGCGACGCCGTCGAAGCCCTCGCGGGTCGGACTCTCCCTGCCCTGGCCGGGAGTGGGGGGCCCGGGCACCGAGATGGTTGCGACGGTCACGTCCCGGCCAGGCGGCGGGTCGGCACCGACAGTGACGGTGCCACTGACCGGAGCGCCGCGGTAGGGCTCCCACCGGACGAGTACCTGCGTCCGGTCGGGCGGACCGAGCGTCTGCCGGGTGGCGTCGGATACCTCCTCGAGGTAATCGGCGTGGCCCGCCGACAGCCGGCGGCCGTCGATAGTCGCGTTCGCCACGGCACCGCGGGCGAGCAGTGACGCAACCGTCCCGTGTGCGGTCCGGTTTGACGCACGGAGCGAGTACTCGACGTTGGCCGTACTCGAAGCGAGTAGCGCGGCCTGGTCGTCTACGACGACCGGTTCGGGGTGGGAGTCGGGCGCAGCTGTCAGCGTTGCGACCGCTGCCGAGACGAACAGGAGGAAGACAGTCACGTCGACGACCGTACTGATCGCCCTCATCGCCAGAGCACCACCGTCAGCCGTGCCGGGTCGACGTCCCCCGGGGCGACGCGAACGCTGACGCGACGGTCCGCACGCGACGCGCCCTCGGGTGGGTCCGGTCCGTGCTGCCATATGCGGTTGCGGGTCCGGACCGTGACGTTCGCCTGCCACCCGCCGGGCGTCGCGTTCCCCGTTCGACCGAGTCGCGTTGGATCGACGACACCTGCCACGCGCAGTTCCCCGTGGACCCGGTCGAGTGCCGTCTCGGCCGTCTCGCGTTCGGGTTCGTCGGGCACCACCCCGGATAGCGTCCCGGCGTAGACCGTGAGACCGGCCCCGATTGCGAGGACTGCCACCAGTGCGACGACGGCCTCGAACTGGCCCCTATCCGACGAGGGTCGCATCGACCTCCCCCCAGGAGACACGACGCACGCGCAGTCCCTCGGGCGCCTCGCGCCAGCCCCGGTCGCGCCGTTGCGCACTGTCGATAGCGGCCGCGAACGAAGCGGGGTCGGCGAACACGTCGGCGGGACGCGCTCCGTCGAGAACGGTACGCAAGTCGCCGTCGCGGACTGGCGTCACCGGCCCGTACTCGAAGTGTGCGTGGGCCGTGCGGCCGTCGGCCCGGAGTCCGATCGTCCGGGGACCGAGCCGTATCTCCTCGGCCGGGACAGCTACCTCCTCGCGGGCGTCGTACTCGCTGGCCGCGACCGTGTTGACGGCGTCGGCGACCGCTGTGGCGCCAGCGGGGCTCCCCGTCGGAAACGCCATGACCGTCCCCGCTACTGCGAGACTGACTGCTCCGAGACCGATCCAGACGTACAGCGTATCCAGGGGTGCGTCGAACACGGGGACGGTGGCCGCCCGTTCCCATATAAACATCCGGTCGGGTGGTCGCCGTGCCACGCACGGTGGCGCCGACGAAGGTCGCGTTCACGCGATACCCGCGACGATCAGGTAGGAGCCGAGGTAGACGGGCGTCGCGAGGCACAGCGAGCGCCCGACCTGATATCCGACGAGCGGGCCGTCGAAGCCGCGGGAGAGACTCGTCGCGAGTGCCGGCAGGGCGACTGCGAACGCGAGGGCGTACCCGGCGACTGCCGGACCGAGTCCGGGCAACGTTTCCCCGCCACCGGCCAGCGCGGGCCCAGTGGCGATACCGTCGGCCATCGCTACCGTCGCCCCGGCGACCATCGGCCCGAAGAGAGAGCCCGTATTCCGGAGTGTTCCACAGACCTTCGCGAGGTCCTGGCGGCTCTCGCGCTCGACGCGGCGGAGTTCCCCGGCGTGGTCCGAGAGTGCGAGCAACGCCGGGCCGACGGGACTACCCTCCCTGGCCGCAAGTCCGAGCAGCGTGACGCTCCCGCGGACGCGGGGGCTGGGCACGTCCGCGAGCGCGCCGTGTGGTCCGAGAAACGCATCGCGGACGCCGACGTTCAGTTGCCGCTGGCGCGTCACCGCACGGTCCAGGACGGTCCCCATCGCGCCGTCGAGGTCTGCCGCGGCGGCCGCCAGTGCCGTCTCGACGGCCACCCCGTTCGCGACCCGGCGTCCGACGAGCGAGAGCGCGTCGGTCAGGCCAGACTCGACCTCGCGGACGTGGTCGTACACCGCCACGACTGGCCGGTAGTAGAGCCAGAGCGAACACCCGACACCCAGTCCGAGTGCCGCGACCGGGCCGGCCCACTCCGGAAGCATCCGTCGGGCGACGACCCAGCCAGAGCCGGCAGCGAGGATTCCGGGCCCGGCGGCGGTCCATCTCCGGTCCGGAACCTCGGGGTGCGTGCGGTCGACATCGGGTGGTGGGAACGCGACCGGGCGGCGGACGACCAGCCAGACGCCAGCGGTCACGACGGCCACCGGAAGGGCCAGGTCGTAGACGACCACCACGGTCGCAGTGGTCACACCGACTCCGGCGGCACCCGCGGCCGGCAACAGCGCGACCAGTGCCGTCGGGAGCAACACGCCGAAAGCATAGAGGGCAGTCACTGGCCGGCCGACGCTGGCCGCGAACTCCCGCATCCGCGTGCGCGTTCCGTCGAGGACACCATCCAGTGCCCGGTCGAGAGTCCGGTCGCGGTCGAGTCGGTCCATGCTGCTGGCCGCCGCGACCAGCCCGAACGCCCGCTCGAGTTCGGGGTACCACTCCGCCCACTCGGCACCGAAGGCGGCCAGCGGCCCACCGCCGACCGCCTCTGCTCGCTCGACGTATCTCGCCAGACTGTCGGTCAGCGGTCCGGTCCCGGTCTCGGCTGCGAAGGCGGCCGCCCGCTCCGGCGACGGCGCCAGGCGCATCCGCAACACGGCACGGGCCACGAGGTCGGGCGCCCGTCCGAGAGCCCGGGTCCGCCGGGCGAGCGCGAGGTACGCCGGCGTCTCGTGGACGAGATGGGTAGTCAGGAGCCCGAGTGCGACCGAGACAGTCGCGCCGACCGCCCCGAACCCGAAGAGGGCGGTGCCGACGAGCCCGAGCGCACTCGTCAGCAACCCCAGACCGTAGCCGGCACGGACGACCGACTCGGCGTCCGGGCCGCTGTCGAGGAACGCGAGCGCCCGCCGCAACTCGTCGCTCGGCGTCACCGTCCACGGATAGAGCCGTGCGGCCAGCGCACACGCCCTCTCAGACAAGGAGCGCGCAGTCATTCGCTCCGCCGGGGTGGTTCTCTGCTGTCTGCTTGGCTACCTGCCGGTTTGCTGGCCGGCTGCGAATCGAACTCCTGCGTCCGGTTTTCGAGGGTCGTCCGTATGTCGGCGTAGGTTTCCTCGGGACGG
>PXSU01000149.1:8324-9673 GCA_003022745.1 Halobacteriales archaeon SW_9_67_25 | reverse complement strand
AGCCGCGTTCACCCTGTTGCTGGTCACCGAGGCCGGGGCACTCGCTGGCTTCGTCGCCGGCTACTACCGGTCGCGCGCGCTCGTCGACAAGCGCCGCGCCGAACGGTTCGCCGAAGGCCTGGCCATGGTCAACGACGTGCTCCGTCACGACCTGCGCAACGACCTCCAGGTCGTGGAGGGGCGGGCCGACCTCCTCGCTACAGCCGATTCTCCGGCGGCCGTCGCCGACCACGCCGAGACTATTCGGGGGCGCGCGCGGGAAGCACGGGACCGGCTCGGGGATACGGAGGCCATCGCGGAGACGCTGAACGGGACGGCGACCTTCGGGACGGTCGTCCTCGCGGCCGTCGTGAGAGACGTCATCGAACACAGCGGCCGCACCCCCCACGTCAAGGTCGGAGTCGAGGCCGAGGGCGAGGTGGTCTGTCTGACCGTCCGCGACGACGGTCCCGGCCTCCCGGAGGAGGCGGCAGCGTTCCTCGCCGGTGACCGCAAAGAGGGTCCTGACGGGGGACTCCGCATCGTCCGCCGACTGGTCACGGCCTACGGCGGCGACATCGCCGTCGAGACAGCGGAGGGCACGACCGTCACGGTCGAACTGTCGTCCAGCGAGGGGTGAATCAGATATGGGAATTTCAGTCGGTTCGGATCGATTCAATAGCTTTATGTAGGAAATTCGGCCTACCGGCATCCCGACAATAGGCGCGGTGCCAGGAGCGAGACATGGAGCCGACAAACGACCGAACGATGCCGACGAGTAGCGTGGAGAAGCAATTCCCGACAACCGACCGGCCGAGTGTCCACCGGGGAGCGTCTGAATGGGACTTCGGGGCCGATTTACGTAATTGGAGGCGAGAAAGCCCCGCCCTTGAGGGCGGGGATGAATCGCCGTCATCAGTTGAAAACGCCCAAATCGGCAGGCTTAGGTGCCCTCGGCACGTATCAATAGGTATCCGACGCGGCACGCCCGCGCCCATACCGGGACAATCGGACAAACTCGGAGCCCCCGACCGAAGCCCGCTGGTGCCCCATCGGGATACGTCGGGTACCGACGCAAAACAACCAACTACCTCCAAATCCGCCGACGCACGCCCGAAGCCCCGAGGAAACGACGGGAACGGACGTGTCACGGATAGGAGTAACGGCCACTTGGCATGGCCCGCACCTCGTCGGTGTGCAGACCTGAAACTCCCAACCAAGCGGCGCGGTGCCGTGGGAATCCTCGCCCTTCAGGACGGGGAGGATGTCAACGCCATGCTGTCACAAACGCCGTGTTTCTGCACGCGAAGCACCGACACTGCAATAGTGGCGCAAAACAGTTACGCACGACCCCAAACCCGCGCTCGCGT
>PXSU01000149.1:0-8148 GCA_003022745.1 Halobacteriales archaeon SW_9_67_25 | reverse complement strand
GGTGGTAGTGACGGCGACGACGGCGGCAGCGACGGTGGTAGTGACGGCGGCGACGGTGGTGGCGGCGAACGGCTCTCGTGGCACGCGGGTGGGACCGGCGGCACGTACTTCCCGCTCTCGAACGAGTTCAAAACGGTCGTCGAGGAAAACACGGACTTCACGCTGAACGTCCAGTCGACGGGCGCGAGCGTCGAGAACGTCGGCAGCCTCGCCAGCGGGGACGCCGACTTCGCGCTCATCCAGAACGACGTCGCGTTCTTCGCGAAAAACGGCACGGGTATCGACACCTTCCAGGACAACGCCATCCCGAACCTGATGGGCGTCGCGACGCTCTATCCGGAGACGATCACCGTTGTCACGCTCCAGAGTACGGGTATCGAGACGGTCGGAGATCTCGAAGGGGCGACGATCAACACGGGCGATCTCGGCTCGGGGACGCAGGTCAACGCCCTCCAGATTCTGGAGGCGGTCGGCATCGAAGACTTCGACGAGCAAAACGCCTCGTTCTCGCAGGCGGCCGACCAGCTCCGGAACGGCGACATCGACGCCGCCTTCGTCGTCGGCGGGTGGCCTGTCGGCGCCATCGAGGACCTCGCGACCACGAACGACGTCGCCATCGTCCCAGTCGAGGGTGACAATCGCGAGGCCGTCAAGGACGCCGCCTCCTGGTTCGCCGACGACACCATTCCCGGTGGCACCTACTCCGGCGTCGAGGAGGACGTCGAAACTGTCTCGGTCCAGGCGATGATCGCGACCAACGAGTCCCAGCCCGAGGACACCGTCGAGACTGTTACCGAGACCATCTTCGAGAACGTCGACGACCTGACGATCAAGACCGACTTCATCAGCGCCGACTCCGCACAGGACGGCATGTCCATCGAACTCCATCCCGGCGCAGCCGCGTACTTCGAGATGTAGGCAGGCCGGACCCACCCGGCTCGGGCTATCTTCACCCGTATGAACCGACCAGAATCGGCACGCGCCCGGCTCCTCGTCCCGGTAGTACTCGCGCTAGCGGTCGTCCTCGCGGCCGGGGTCGGTCTCCCGGCCGACCGGACGCTGGTCGTCGAGCGCGTCGACACCGGCGAGCGCGTCATCACCCAGCCCGTCGGGAACGGCACCACGGTCGCGCTCGAGTACACCCACAGCGTCGAGAAGTCCCGCGTGTACGATGGATATACGATCCGCGGTGAGAAACTGGAGATGACACGGATGGAATTCGAATCCTATGGCTGGGGGCTGCCCGCAGACGCGAACGTCACCCGCGAGGACGGACGCCTCGTGTACGACCCCGACGGGTCGCTCGCCGAACTGTCGGTCGCTCCCGGCGAAATCGCCGGACACAGACTCCACGTCGGTGACCGCACCTACGACCTGGTCGAGCGCTCCGAGGGGAATTCGGTCCGTATCTACGTCGAACGACAGTCGTATCTGGACACACTGTTGTGATCACCGATGTCCGAGAGCAATCCGATTGACGAACCAGGAGAAGTCACCCGCGAGGAAGCCGAACAGCTCGTCCAGGAGATCGAACGGCGCCGGTCGTTGCGGGGCGTTGCGACGCTGATCGTCTCGGCCATCGGCCTCCTCTTTTCGCTGTTCCAGTTGTTCCTGGCTGCACAGGGGTTCGAGTTCGGCGTGCCCGTTCCCTTCTTCGGGCGGCTCGAACTCTCCTTGCAGTTGCTCCAGGCCAATGCCATCCACGTCGGGTTCGCGCTGGTCATCACTTTCCTCCTGTTCCCTCCGAGTATGGGCGACGGGTTCGTCGTCCACACCCTCGGCCGGATCGTTCCGGCACTGTCGACCCGGCTGGGCGAGTCCAACCCCCTCACACGCGCCGCCCGGGCCGTCAGGCAGGGCTGTCGCTGGGCAGTCCTCGACCCCGACCGTGAACGGGTGACGCCCGTCGACCTCGTTCTCGTCGCCACCACCGCTCTCGCCGTCGTCTACTTCATGACCGACTTCCGGGAAATCCGGGATATGCGCGCGTTCGGCGTCCAGTCCGGCCGAACCATCCCCGAGGTGTATCCCTTCCTGGACCCGTTGGTGAGCGGTCTTCCGGTCCTGGGCGAGTTCTCCTACGCGTTCATTCTCGGCTCGCTGGGCGTCCTGCTGGTCCTGGAGGCGACACGGCGGACGCTCGGCCTGCCGCTCATGCTCATCGTCGCTTCTTTCATCGTCTACGCCAGGTGGGGCTATCTCATCGACGGCGGGACACCCCTAGTCGGCGTCCTCGCTATCCCCGAGTTATCCTGGCCCTCGATTATCCAGAACCTCTGGTACAACACCGAGAACGGCGTCTTCGGTATCCCCGTCACCGTTTCCGTTCAGTTTATCTATATATTCATCCTCTTCGGGGCCTTCCTGGAGATGAGCGGTGCCGGCCAGTGGTTCATCGACCTCGCCTACTCGGCGACGGGCCGGCGCAAGGGCGGCCCTGCAAAGGCCTCGATTCTCGCGAGTGGTTTCATGGGCACCATCTCCGGCTCGTCGATCGCCAACACGGTGACGACGGGTGCGTTCACCATCCCGCTGATGAAACGCTCGGGGTACGACCCCGAGTTCTCGGGGGCTGTCGAGGCCTCGGCCTCCTCGGGGGGCCAGATTCTCCCCCCGGTCATGGGTGCCGCGGCCTTCCTCATGGTCCAGTACACGGCCACACCCTTCGCTGATATCATCGTCCTCGCGACGATTCCCGCCATCGTCTTCTTTTTCGGCGTCTGGGTGATGGTCCACCTCAAGGCCACCGAGGAGGGGATCGGCGGCGTCTCCGATACCGAGATCGTCGACCTGCGTCCACACATGAAACACGGGTGGTTCTACCTCGTCCCGATCGTGCTCCTCCTGTACTATCTCATCGTCGCGCGTTTGTCTGTCGCGCGCTCGGCGTGGTTTACGCTCGTCGCCCTCGCTGCACTCATCACGGCGATTGCTGCCTACAGCGACCGGACCCGCGGACCGCTCCTCGGGACCGTCGTCGTGGTCGTCGTCGGGGAACTGCTCGCCTATACTGTCGCTGGAGTGGGCGTTCTCGGCCTCGTGACGGGGGCCGGTAGTGCGGGGCTGCCGGTCAGCGAGGCCATCGGGGTCGTTCTCGGAAAGGTCGGCTGGTACCTGATCGCGGCCGGTATCGTCACGCTGCTGTATGTCCCCACTGTCGACTCGCCGTTTCTCGAACTCGACCCGGCCGTCCAGGAGACCGTCGACGCCACCGCCGAGCGGACCGGCCGAGATGGGCTCCCCGAGAACCAACTGTTCCGTCTGGTGGCGTTTATCGGCAAGTCCATGGACGAGGGCGCGCGTACGGCCGTCCCGGTCGTCATCGCGGTCGCCGCAGCGGGCATCATTCCGGGCGTCATCAGCGTCTCCGGGCTCGGACCCAACCTCACCGCGCTGTTGCTGGCGCTTTCCGGCGGGTCACTCGTTGTGATGCTGGTCGTGACCGCGATCGCCTCCATCATCCTCGGGATGGGGATGCCCACCACTGTCACGTACATCATCCTCGTCTCGATGCTCGCGACCCCCCTCGTCGAGTTCGGCATCCCCTTGCTGGCCGCACACCTGTTCATCCTCTATTTCGGCGTCATCGCCGACATCACGCCGCCGGTGGCAGTGGCCGCCTACGCCGCCTCGGGCGTCGCCAAGTCCGACGCCTACGAGACGGGCATCAAGGCCTTCTCGCTGTCGCTGAACAAGGCTATCGTTCCCTTCGCGTTCGTCCTCTCGCCGGGGATTGTCCTCCTCAGAGAGAAGCCGAACGCGGCCGACCTCCCGTTGCGCGAACGGTTTCGCGTCGTCAACGTCGCCGACCTGACCGAACTCACCTACTCCGTTCCCGAAATCATCGTCCCGGTCGTCGGGATGTTCCTGGGCGTGATCGCGCTCGGCGCGACTGTCATCGGGACCCTCTATACGGGAGTGGGCCGCGGCGAGCGGGCGGCGTTCGCACTCAGTTCGCTGTTGTTGATGGCGCCGCTGTTGCTCTCGACGGCCGTCTTCGATGTCCTCGGACTGGTCGGCGTCTCGGTCGCGGCCGACCAACTGT
This sequence comes from Halobacteriales archaeon SW_9_67_25, assembly GCA_003022745.1. Classification (GTDB taxonomy): domain Archaea; phylum Halobacteriota; class Halobacteria; order Halobacteriales; family Haloarculaceae; genus SW-9-67-25. The sequence goes on along the minus strand of PXSU01000149.1, from coordinate 4,103 downwards.
TCCTCGACCTGGCCTTGCGGGCGGTCGGACTCGTCATCTTCCTCGCGCTCGTGGTCAAGAACCGACGCGAGGCGGCCGCTGAGTCCGTCGAGGCGAGCGACCCGGACGAGAGTCCCGAACCAGTGTGACCGTCAGCGTTCTCAATCCGAGAAGAGGCTGGTGTGGACGGGCGCGAACTCGTCGCCGAGGTCCTCGCGGTCGCCGCCGGTGTCGGTGATGGCGGTGCTGTCGACGCCGTCCGCGAGGAAACCAGCCAGCGGCGGGCCGACGTTCTCCGGTTCGACGAGGAACGCGTCGTGACCGTGGTCGGAGTCGACGACGTGGTGGGCGACCGACGCCCCCGCCTCCCGGAGAGCGTCTGCGATGTCCTCGGACTGGGCAGGTGTGAAATGCCAGTCGGCCGTGAACGACATCACCAGCGCCTGGCCGTCAAAAGCTGCCAGGGCGGCGGCGTCGGACTCGAATCCAGCCGAGAGGTCGTAGTTGTCCATCGCCCGCGTCAGGTAGAGGTAGGCGTTGGCGTCGAACCGGTCGACGAACGTCTCGGCCTGGTAGTCGAGGTACGACTCGACGTCGCGGTAGGGGAAAAAGTCCGCCGCGGGGTCGGTCGGGAACGTCCGGACGGCGTCCCGGCCCGCCGAGCGGCGGCCGAACTTGCGCTCCATGGAGGGTTTCGAGAGGTACATCACGTGGCCGACCTGCCGGGCCAGTGCCAGCCCCTCCTCCGGCGGGTCGTCGCCGTAGTAGTCCCCGCCCTGCCAGTTGGGGTCGGTGGTGATCGCCCGGCGTGCGATAGCGTCGAGTGCGAGACACTGCGGGTCCATCCGCGGGGCCGCCGCGATGGGCATGAGTTTCTCCACGTGGTCGGGGTGGCGTTTGGCCCACTCGAGAACGTTCATCCCGCCGACGCTGCCGCCCGTGACCGCGTGCAGGTGCGGGACGCCCAGTTCGTCCAGCAGGCGGCGCTGGCACTCCGTCCAGTCGGTGACGGTCACCGCGGGGAAGTCCGTCCCGTAGGGCTCGCCGGTCCCGGGATCCGTCGACGGCGGTCCCGAGGTCCCGTAACAGGAGCCGGGGACGTTCGCACAGACGACGTAGTATTCGTTGGTGTCGATGGCCTTGCCGGGGCCGACGATGTCGTTCCACCAGGCGCGGGCCTGGCCCGCAGTCTCCTCCGCCCTGCCGTGGCCGGCGACGTGCTGGCTGCCCGTCAGCGCGTGACACACGAGGACGGCGTTCTCGCCCGAAAATTCGCCGTAGGCCTCGTAGGCGACCTCCATCTCGGGGAGAGTGCGGCCACACTGGAACTCGAAACTCCCAAGTGAGACGCTGCCGTGGTCGACGTTCATGCCTTCGCCTCCGTCCGTGCCTGCGCGATGGCGCTCTCTATGTCGGCCACGATGTCCGCGGGATCCTCGATGCCGACCGACAGCCGTACCAGGTCGGGAGTCACGCCTGTGGCGCGCTGCTCCTGTTCGGAGAGCTGTGCGTGCGTGGTGCTCGCGGGATGGGTGACGAGCGTCTTCGCGTCGCCGATGTTGGCGAGGAACTGCGCGAGGTCGGTCGCCTCGCAGAGCGCCTTGCCGGCCGCGTATCCCCCTCCGAGGCCGAACGTGACCATCCCGCCGTAGCCGCCGTCGAGATACTCGCTTGCGGTGTCGTGGGTCTCGTGGGAGGCCAGCCCGGGGTAGGTCACCCACGCGACGTCGGGGTGGTCGGCCAGGAACTCGGCGACGCGGGCCGCGTTCGAACAGTGTCGCTCCATCCGGAGCGCGAGCGTCTCGGCGCCCTGCATGGTCGCCCAGGCGTCGAAGGGTTTCTGGCCGTCACCCAGGCTGCGGAGCGCACGCTGGCGGGCCGCGACCGCGAAGGTCCGGTCCGCGAAGTCCTCGGCGAAGTTCGTCCCGTCGAAAGCAGGGTTCTCGCCCCCGAGTTCGGGGTACTTTTCGGGATAGTCCGCCCAGGGGAACGACCCCCCGTCGACGAGAATCCCGCCGACCGTCGTCCCGGAGCCGTGGATCCACTTCGTCGTCGACTCCCAGACGATGTCGGCGCCGTGCTCGATGGGACGACAGAGCGCGGGTGTCGCGAACGTGTTGTCCACGAATAGCGGGGCGCCGTGCTCGCCTGCGACGTCGGCGATAGCCTCGATGTCGGGCGTCACCAGCGAGGGGTTGCCGATGGTCTCGACGTGGACGTAGGCGGTCCGGTCGTCGATGGCCCCGGCGTAGGCGTCGGGGTCGAGCGTGTCGACAAAGCGGGGTTCGACCCCCCGGCGGGTCGCCATGTTCGAGAAATACGAGTGGGTGCCCCCGTAGATGGACGAGGCGGAGACGACGTTGTCGCCGTTCCGGGCGAGTACGGACGTCGCCGCGTCGAGGGCGGCCATCCCCGACCCCGTCGCCACCGCGGCCGTCCCGCTTTCTAGACTCGCCAGTCGCCGCTCGAGCATCGACACCGTCGGGTTGTCGAACCGGGAGTAGACGTTTCCCTCGGCCGACAGCGCGTAGAGGTCGGCCGCGCGGTCGGCGTCCTCGAACACGTAGGAAGTCGTCTGGTAGATAGGCGGGGCGCGTGCGCCAGTGGCCGGGTCGGCCCGCTCCTGTCCGGCGTGGACACACCGCGTCCCGAAGCCTCGTGTGTCGTCGGTCATGTGTCTCATGCATATATCTCCTCCTTTCTATAACCACGAGTTACGGCAAAAATCTCGGTGAGTGTGGATGTCTCGCACGCGTCTGCAGGACCGGTAGCGTGACGCGCGAGGGAAATCCCGGCAGACGCCACACGCCCGGACGCTCAGACGAGGAGAGTATTCAGCGCGTCGGGGACGACGAGCACGTCGCTGCCGGGTTCGACGGCGTCCTCGATAGCGGGAGCGGCGTGCATGAGACACTCCTCGACGACCTCCGGGTGCTGGCTGTTGGTCACCCAGACGTCGTGGTCGAGTAACGCACGCGCGACGACGAAGGCCCGCTGTGCGCCGGGTTCGTAGCCATCGCGCATCTCCTCGTAGAGGATGCGGGCACTTTCGGCTGTCGAGAGCCACTCGTGGAAGCGCCGTTCGCCGGTCCCCTCGCCGGCGCCCTCCGGGAGACGGGCGGGAATCACCACACGTCCGCCCTGCCGGAGCGGGTTGTGCGCCCCGAGAACGAGGTAGGTCGCGGCCCGGGTCGCCTGGTAGAGGTTGGCGTCCTTGGGGGCACCGACGCCCCCGAGAACGGCGTCGTAGCCCTCTGCGACCTCGACCGAGAGCGCCTCGCGGGCGGTGGCTGCGAGGTCGGCCACGACCGCCCGGGGGTCGCCCGCACTGGCGTCCAGTATCCCCGCGGGGCCGTGCGTGACGCTCAGACAGAAATCGAGGCCGGCCAGGTCGCCAGCCTGGTCCACGAAGGCCCGGAACGGGTTGTCGTTGATCCGCCCGAGACGGACCCCCTCGCGGGCGAGCATCGGTTCGACCATCCCCGTCGAGAGCACGGCGTCCGCGGCGGCGACGGCCTCGAAGAGGTCGATCCGACAGCCTTCGACCGTACCGACCGGGACTGTCGCGTCGGGGTCGTGGTTCACCGCGAGGTCGGCGTGCCCGCCGAGCGCCTCGCGGAGTTCGGCGTCGGTCATCGGCCGGTGCAGCCCGAGCCCCACAACGACGGCCACCTGCTCGCGGTCGAGGCCGGCGGCGGCGAGTTCGGACAGGAGCACGTCGAGCAGGACGCCGTCCGGTGTCGCCCGGGTCACGTCCGTGACGACGAGAGCGACGTCGTCGTCGGGTGCGACCCGCTCGGCCAGTGGCGGCCCGTGCGGGTCCGTGACGGCCCGCCGGGCTGCCTGCCGGACGTCGACGGCCCCGCCGCCGGCCGGCGAGACGACCGTCACCTCGCAGCCGGACAGTAAAAAGCCCCGGCGACGGGTCATGCCGGGGGCACGACTACGGAAAGAGACTCGGCCACACCGGGGTTCGAAATCCCTCGCGGGCTCACAGCCGCCACCATCACTCGACCGGAGAGTCCCGGACCCGCGCCGAGAGAACCACACTCTGGGCGTCGCTCCGGATGGCGCGGTTGGTCGATCCGAACACGAACTGGCGGAGCCGGCCCGAGGTGGGTGCG
>PXSU01000148.1 GCA_003022745.1 Halobacteriales archaeon SW_9_67_25 | reverse complement strand
CGCGGCACCGACCAGCTCGATGTCGGTCAGGACATCCGCGAGGCTGTGTGGGTCGGTCGTCAGCACGTCCGTGTCCAGACCCATCTCGTCGACGGCCCCACGGACCAGCACTTCGTCGACGGCACAGACGTCACAGACGCCCTGCGAGACGACGACGTCGGGATCGAGCGCGGCGAGGCGCTCGCGGTCGAGTTCGTAGACGCCACCCTCCTCGATGGCCGCCGCGACCTGCTCGTTGATCTCGGCGCTGGTGGCCTCGGGGTCGACGCGCGAACGGTTGACTGTGGGCACTCCGCGTGCGGCCGGGGGATAGTCACACTCGTGGGAGACGCCGACCGGCTCGACCCCGAGGGCGTAGACGATCTCGGTCGCCGAGGGGAGAAGCGAGACGACGCGCATACCGGTGGCTGGGACGCCAGCGTCAAAAACCCGCCGCGGGAGCGCAACGAAAAGTGGGTGGTCAGGTGTCCGGGGCGCGCCGTGGGAGGATGGGTGGTCCGAGGCCGTGTCGAGCCTGCGCGCCCACACGGTTGGGGAACGCCAGCGCCTATAAAAACCCGTCAGACGTGCGCGTGACACCGGCGTCTGGCGGGCGTTTTTTCACGCTCGCGGGCCACCGTCGGACATGACCTGGGCCGACCTGTTCGACCGCGCGAGCGCCCACAGCGTCACCGTGACGGAGATCAGTGACGCGCTTGCGAGCCGCCGGGAGGAGGATGGCTGACAGCGACCGCTCCGGGGAGGCAGACCCGACGCGGGTCGTCGCGGACGCGGACGTGCTGGCTGCGGACCTGCTGGTCGGCGGCCCCGCCCGGGAGGCGCTCGACTGCGTGCGCGAACACTCCTGGATGACGCTGGTCGCGAGCGACGACCTGCTCGCCGAGGCTGCGGCGGTCGTGGCCGACCTCACCGACCCCGACCTGGCGGCCGACTGGCGCGAGCGTGCCGACCGGGAACGCGAGGCAGTCGACCATCCCCCGGGTGACCACCCCGGCCTCGCGTCGGCCTACCAGGGGCGGGCCGCCCACCTGCTCACCTCCGACGAGGGGCTGGCCAGTGCCGGCGCGAACCGCTCTCTCCAGTCGCACATGCAGGTGAGCGTCCGCACGCCCGACGCCTTCGCCCGCCTGTTCGACCCGGGGGCGCTGTACGAGGCGACCCACGACGGGGCGTATCCGGGCCCGGACCGCGACCCGCGTGGATAGTCGCTCCGACGACCGCCGCTCGGTCCCGGAGTTGTGACTACTGCTTTGTCTACTGGACATTGAAACGTGCCATGGGTTCCCGATCCAGGTATCGTAGAGCGGGTCGCCGACGCACACGACTGGGACATCTGCGTGACTGGAGGACACGACGGCGGCGCGCAGTTCGAAATCAGTTTCTGGAGCGGCAATAACCAGTTCAGGGACCGACTGGTGGGGGGCCGACAATCCGTATGTTATGCTCCGGCGCGAGTTCGTTCACGCGACCGATAGCAGTCTGGGACGGTGGATCGGTCGGAAGGGTTCGGTCGTCACTCGGTTCTCCGACGGCCGTCACGAACTCGTCGAATCCGCCTGGGGACGCGGCAGCGATGATTGTCGCCTCTGTGACTGCATGTATCGAGTGGGGCTCGCCGCGGGGCAAGACGACCGAACTGTCTGCCGTCAGTTCCTCGCGCTCATCTTCCGTATGAACGTGGACGGTCCCATCGACAACGTGAATCATCTCGTCGGCGTCTTCGTGGACATGGAGTGGTGGGACGTGTCCTTCCCGCAGTTGCATCTCAACGACGGACCACTGCCCGTCTGTCTCCTCACTGGCTACATGAACGAACGAGAGTGTGTCCAGAAACTGAATCGGTCGTGTATCTGTCTTGTCTCCGGTAACTGGCACCTCGAAACTCGGCATGGGTGGACCATCGAGACGAGTTCATATAAAAATGTCTGCAATTGTGGGGAACCAATCTATCCACACACAATCTCACTCGCTCTACTTTATAGCCGTCAGCATAAGTCTTGCACACGCCGGAACAATCATCCGGAACCGAATATGCTGGGTGTGGGCCGACGCCCATCTCGGACTGTACTGATACGGAGTGCTGTCGCTATTTTCCAGGTCGACCGCACGCCGTACTGCGGTCGATCCAGTAATGAACGACAGCAATCCGTATGACTGATCGCTACCGGAGGAACTCCTCGACGAAAAAGAGGCTGACCTCGGGGACGAACGTGACCACGAGTAGCGCGACGAGCAACACGATGTAGTACACCCGGACCTCGCGGAAGACCGAGCCCACGGAGACGTCAGCGATGTCGGCAGCGAGGTACACCGACAGCCCGAGCGGCGGGGTCAACAGGCCGAGCATCAGGTTGAAGACGACGATGACGCCGATCTGGACGGGGTCGACGCCCACCTCGAACAGGACGGGGAAGACGATGGGGGTCATCATCACGAGCGCGGCGATGGGATCGAGGAACAGCCCGATAAAGAGCAGGAGGGCGTTGACCAGCAGGAGGACGACGAGGGGGTTCTGACTGATCGAGAAGACGAAATCCGCGAACAGCGTGTCGATGCTCTCGACGGAGAGCACCCAGCTGAACACGGCCGCGGCGGAGACGATGAGCACGATGGAGCCGGTAGTGCGGGCCGTCTCGACGGCCGCCGTCCAGAGGTACTCGACGTCCGTGATGGCATAGAGGGCGGTGTTGATCAGCAGGATGTAGACGACTGTCACGGCTGCGGCCTCGGTGGGTGTGAAGTACCCGCCGAGCATCCCCACGATGAGGACGACGGGCGTGAGCAGCGCCGGCAGGGCCACGAGGAGCCCGCGGGCCATCCGCGAGGGGCTGGCACGCTTGTCGTTTTTCGGCAGGTTCCGCGAGCGCGCGATGTAGGCCGTCCAGGCCATCAACAGGGCGACGGTCACGATGGCGGGACCAGCGCCCGCGATGAGCAACTGCAGCACCGACACCTCCGCGATGATGCCGTAGATGATGAGAGGAATCGACGGCGGGAAGATCGGGCCGATGGTCGCGGACGCGGACGTGAGTGCCGCCGAGAAGTCGTCGTCGTAGCCCGCGCTGGACATCGTGCGGATGAGCACGCGCCCGACGCCGCCGATGTCCGCGAGGGCCGAGCCCGAGATGCCCGAGAAGATGAGGCTGGTGACGATGTTGACCTGCGCGAGTCCGCCCGCGAAGTGGCCCACGACGGCGTCGGCGAACGTGAAGATCTTGTCGGTCACCTCGCCGTGGTTCATCAGCGACCCGACGTAGATGAACAGCGGGATCGCGAGCAGGGTAAACGAATCGAGGATGCGGACCATCCGGTTGGCGGTAAAGAGCAGGGGCCGGCCCGACGCGAGGACGTACACCGTCGAGGGCAGCGCCAGGGCGATGAACACCGGCACGCGCAACAGCGCCAGGACAACGAAAGCGAGCACGACGAGCAGACCGGCGTTGACTCCCAGAAACTCCACGCCTCAACCCTCCCGGCGGTCCCGGATGGCGGCCACCTGGGACGCGACCCGGCCGGCGTAGACGACCGCGAGCATCGTCACGCCCACGATCATCGGGACGTAGTACAGCGGCAGCGGGATGTTCACCGAGGGGGAGGTGCCGTCCCAGAACTCCCGCATCGCGAGCAGTGCCCCGGCGACGATGAGCGCGCACATCGCGATGTTGACCAGCCCGACGGCGATTGCGTGATAGGGCTTGACTCGGTCGGGGAGTCGGTCGGAGAAGTACTCGATCTCGATGTGGCGCCCCTCCCGGCCCAGCGCCCCGGCGACGATGAACACCATCCACACGCCGAAAAACTGGGCGTACAGCTGCAGACCTGCCAGTTCGAGCCCGAGGTTCCGCGAGACGATGCGCAACGTCATCAGGACCGTGACCGCCCCGAGTGCTATACCGCCCCGACGCCGTAACACAGCGTCGACAACCGGTCCAAACCGTGGCCGACTACTCCCATGTGTGCCAACTGGACGGTCTCAGGGCTGGTAGTCGTCGTGGGCGAGCGACTCGATGGTGTCTGTCAGGTCGGGGAACTGGTCGCGGATGCGCGACCGCGTCGCGGAGCGGTACGCGTCGTACTCGATATCGTCTGGACCGACGATGGTCAGCCCCTCGTCGCGGAACAGCTGTTTCGTATCTTCGAGGTTCGAGCGCAGCAGTTCGGTCGCCCGGGGCTGGACCTCCCGGACGGCGTCGAAGAAGGCCTGCTGTTGGCTATCGGAGAGGTCCTGATAGACACCCTCGTGCATCAGGATGGCCAGCGGGACGTGCATGTGGTTGGTCTCGATGATGTGGGTCTGCTCCTCGTAGATCTGTGAGGAACGGATGATGTTGTAGGGGTTCTCCTGGCCGTCGACGCTACCCGTCGCCAGCGCCTGTGGCACCTCGGAGAAGTCGATGTTGGTGGTTTCGGCACCCAGTCCGTTCAGTGCCTCCGCGTACATCCCGATGGGGACGGCCCGCATCGTGTAGTTCGAGAGCATCTCTGGATTGCGCGGGGGTTCGGTGCCCTCGTCGATCTTCAGCGAGACGCGCCGGGTGCCCTGTGCGACGGCCCCGAGCGAGCGGATGTCCGCCTGCTCGGCGAGATTCTCGATCACTTCGCGGGCCGGCTCCGAATCCTGCGGGTCGGTCTTCTCGTAGATATCCTCGTAGGGGTTGTCCGGGTCGTACATGTAGGGGGTGTCGAACACCTGGGCCTCCTGCATGTCGACGATGGCCGTCAGCGCGTACGGGATGACGTAGATGTCCAGTGCCCCCGAGGAGACGTCCTGGACCGACTGGGCCTGCCCGCCGAGTTCGGAGTTGCGGAACGCCTCCACATCGACGGCGCCGTCGGTGCGCTCGGAGACGATGTCGCCGATCCACGCCGCCACGTCCCCGTGGACAGAGTCCGTCGCTGCCGGGGAGTTGGCCTGCAGCGTCATGGTGTTCTGGTTGGCGTTGCCCGAGGAACCCCCGTCGCCGTCACCGCCGTCCCCATCGCCACCGTCCCCGTCGCCCCCATCGCCGCCATCACTGCCGCCGTCGCCACCGTCACCGCTACACCCAGCGAGGCCCGTCATCGCCACGAACGACGCCGCGCCTGCTCCTTTGATGTACGTCCGCCGATACGTTCCCGTGTCGTTGTCTTCCGCCATACCACGCGAGCCTCTTTCCTTCGTAATAATATTTGCCCATTAGGTCTCCTTTTATATAGTGGAAACACTGCCTCCGGGCCGGCCGCCAGCGGAGGCGAGTGATCCGATGGCGTTCGGTCGGGGACCCGTCGCGGGTGCGTGCCCGGAAGAGCGCAGTTCGTCGATTCTTTCATACGGATTGCTGTCGCTATTTTCCAGGTTGACCGCACGCCGTACTGCGGTCGATCCAGTAATGAACGACAGCAATCCGTATCAGAACTGGGCGACCAGTCTCCCTGCCCCGCCAGGGGCGGCCTGATCAGAAAGGCTGCCCGCAGTGACTGGAAAGCCAGTCGCACTGCGGGCAGGAGACACGGTCTGACTGGCGACGGTGGCGGTCGGGGTTGCCGCGGTGAAACGGCGTCCGGGGTGATACACCATCAGGTATAGGCTCTTGCTAGTTCCTCTATATAGTGCTGTGTTTGCGGCGACAACCGGGCGCGGACTCCCCAGCACGGGGAGTGACCAGACTGTACCGGAGCCCTCTCCCGTTTCGAGCACCAATAGCCGCGCGTGTCGTCCCCGCCCCACATCGAAACCGGCCCCTGGGAACGCGTCGATGAGTGGACCGAAACCGCGTTCGACTCCCGGTTCGTCGCCGTCGAGGCACACAACGCCGTCTACGAGCGTCCCGGATTCCGCGAGCGGGTCGCCAGCCTGGTTCCGGCCGGTATCGACCAGTCGATGCGGGCCGTCTTCACGACGGGGCTCTCGTTCAACCCGCCACCCCCCGGCGAGGAGACGCCCGGGAAACTGCTCGGCGTCGCGGCACCGTACGCCCGCCGGGAGTTCCGGACGAGTCTGGGCGAGGACGGCCTGGTAGACGTCGAACACACCAGCGCCCAGGAGATGCGCCTCCGGGGCCGGCGAACCGTGAAAGCGTTCCAGTACGACGCCGGCTACCCGCTGGAGGACACCGCGGCGGTCGTCGCACGGACCGACGGTGAGCACCCGGAAGTGGACATCGAGGCCCGCCCCGGCGGCGACCGCCGCGGGGTGTTCGACCGCATCCGCGAGGCAGCCGAGTGACGCGGGGCGAGACAGTTCCGACGGGCAGCTACCCGAACCGGCGGCGCCGCCAGGCGAGCAGTTCCTCGCGGTCCCGCGTATCCTCGGGTAGTTCGTCGAACCACCGCGCCGCCGTGATCTCGCCGTCGGGGTCCTCGACCGTTGGTTCGGGGGCCTCGGCGTCCACCTCGCCCTCGAAAATCGGCAGGACGCCCCACACCTGGTGGCCGTCGGCACGGAAGTCGACACGGCCGAGCAACCCCAGTCCCTCGTAGTTGGCGGTGACGCCTGCCTCCTCGCGGAGTTCGCGCTCCGCTGCCTCGCGGAAGGTCTCGTCCGATTGGGACTCCCCGCCGGGGAGGACCCACATGTCGACAGCCTCGTGGCGGACCAGCAGCAACTCGCCCGTGGCCCGGTAGACGAGGGTGTGCGCGCCGTAGGGGGCGCCGTTGTCGCGGATGCGCTCCGCGACAGTGCGAAAACGCTGCCGGGAGACGCCCTTGGTCGTCTCGAACTCCCGGTAGTCGTCGTGGTGGTCGCGCAGGCGGTGGTAGGTCCGTTCGGCTTGCTGGTCAGCCTCGTCGGCCAGGAACCAGAGGTCGTCGACCGCCGTCATGGCAGGCCACGCTGGCGAGGGGGATACTCGTCGGACAGCGACCCCTGGAAACCGGATCGAAGGCGTATCGGAAGAGTCATATCCGGTGGTTCGGCCGAGTCCATCATAAGTGTTCGAGGTCGAAACAGTCCCTTTTTATCGGGGCATCGAGTAGCGCCGGTATGACCTTCGAGGAAGGCGACGCCGTCGTCTTGCACGACAAACACAGTGAGTACGACGGTCAGGAGGGAACCGTCTCGCAGGTGATGGAGACCATGTTCGGCGACGCGAACTACATCGTCGACTTCGAGGACGGCACGGAGCAAGGCGTGCCCGAGGACGACCTCGAATCGGTCGCGTAGGCGAATGCCGTCGGTCCCGCTCCACTACGTCGACCTCCGTGCCTTCTGCTTCGTCACCGAGGACGACAAGCGGGTCGAAGACGCGCTGCGGACGTTCCTGCCCGAGGACGTTCCCGTCGACCGCGCCACCTCGGAAGGCCACCACGGCGACCGGATACTCGTCCTCTCGGCGCGGGTCGAGAACGCAGACGAGGTCCGGACGGTCCTCGAACAGGTCGGCGAATTGCCGGGCAAACAACTCGGGCGCGTGCGGGACGAACTCGACGAGCGGGTCGACGAGAACTGCAGTCTCTTCCTGACCTTCGAGAAGCAGGACGCGTTCGACGGCGAGGTACGGCTGGGCGACGGCATCACGTTCCGCGCGAAAGTCGAGGCCTACCCCGCGAACAAGGACGCGGCCGTCGAAAACGCGCGCGACATCTTCGAGAGACTGTGATGTACGAGGGTGTCCACGCCTATCCCGATGGGGCAAGCACCGTCGGGCGGTTGGCACTCACCGCCAGCGAGTACGGTTACGACGGCGTCGTCGTCCGCAGCGTCGAAATCCGGGCAGCCGACCCCTCGCAGGCCAGCGGGTTCGTGGGGAACCACCGCGAGGACGCGACCATCGTGGCCGTCCACGGCGGCGACCCGGTGATCAACCGCTTCGCGGTCGAACAGCCCGCGGTGGACGTTCTGGCCCACCCGATGGCCGGCGACGGGGAGTTTAACCACGTGCTGGCCCGCGAGGCGGCCGAGAACGGCGTCCGGGTCGAGGTGTCGCTGAAGCCAGTGCTCCACCGGGACGGCGGCCAGCGCGTCCGTGACCTCCGGGCGTTGCGGAAACTCTGGGAGATTCTGGACCACTACGGGACGCCCTACGTCGTCAGTACGGACCCGGGGAGCCACCTGGGCCTGCGGGCACCCCGGGAGTTGCAGGCGCTGGGGAGTGTCGTGGGCATCGACGCGGACGACGTCGCGGCGGGACTCGCAGAGTGGGGACGGCTGGCCGAGCGCAACCGCGAGCGGTCGAGTGCTTCGTTCGTCGAGCCGGGCGTCTGGACCCGTGACGGGCGGGAGGCGAACGACAACCAGGAGAGTTGATTTCCACGCCGTACCGGGTCGGTCGGTGGAACGAATACAGAACTGTGACTACGGCGTGAACGGTTCACGCCGGATTTCGTCCCGTAACTCTGCAAC